>JAFXAQ010000043.1 GCA_017516925.1 Oscillospiraceae bacterium
CAAGCGGTGCAGGTCCTTGCAGTCTGTCGAAAAAGTACTTTTTGACAGACTGACAGAGGTCAAAGAAGCGCCAAAGACAAGCAAATCGGACCCGTCGGCGTACAGATGGTACGTTAGGGTCCGGTTTGTGCAGTAAGCCAAAACACCTTGCAATAGCAAGGCTTTTCAAAAAAGAACTGATTGCCACGTCGGGCATTCGCCCTCCTCGCAATGACGTTCCGATTTTGACAGACTGTGACTATAATACTAATTATGTTTTGGCGATTTGGGGGTTCTTTGACACTCTGACGCTTCGGCTCAGGGAGCCGAAGCGTTTCGCTATGCTTCATAATCTAAAATTTCTCTGGTAATATATATTGGTCTGTGCTTGCTTTGCTCAAAAGCGCGTCCGGTGTATTCGCCAATGATACCGATGCACATTAGCTGCATTCCGCCGAGAAACAGTATCAGCACAATAATTGTTGCATAACCCGGGATGTCAATACCGGTAATCAATTTTTGCAGAATAACAACGATCAAATACAGCAATGCTGCGAAGGCTGTCAGCATTCCGGAGAAGGTTGCGATTCGCAGAGGCTTCGTGGAAAAACCGATAATGCCGTCAATTGCGTAATTCATCAGCTTCCAGAAATTCCACTTTGTAGTGCCGGCAGCACGCTCACAGGCAGTGTAAGGGATATAGCAGGTGTTGTATCCAATCCAGGCGAAAATACCCTTTGAGAACCGATGATATTCCCCAAGTGATAATATGCTTTCTGCGACACACTTGCGGAACGTTCTGAAATCACTGGCATCAGCCTGCATGGTGATATCCATCAATTTGTTAGAGAGCTTATAGAAGGATTTTTTCAGAAATTTCAAGATACTTCCTTCGCCGCGTCTGTCCTGGTATGCAGCAACAATGTCATACTCCGGCTTTGTCTCCAGTATTTCAACCATATCCCGGACAATTTCCGGACGCTGCTGCAAATCTGCATCAATCAGCGCAATATACTCACCGCTTGCCCGCTGCAGACCGGCATAAAGTCCGGCTTCTTTGCCAAAATTCCGGGAAAAGCTAATAACCTTAACCGGACATTTTTGTTCCGCATAAACCGACTTTAATACTGAAAGCGTCCGGTCAGTGCTGCCATCGTCAATAAATATAATTTCGAAATTATAATCGCAGCCGTCAAAGGTGCGAATTGCAGCATCCTGAAATGAACGGATGTTTTCTTCCTCGTTATAGCAGGGGACAACCATAGATAGTTTCATAGCATTCACTCGCAATCTGTGTTGGTTATTGTTATTATATTCCATAAGGCCAAATCCGTCAATAATTTGCCTGAAATTTGCTGTTTCTGGTTGACACAATGAAAATATTATGATAAATTTATCAAGATAAATGCGGAGATTGGGAGTTTTTACAGTATTTGTCGGCAAAGAGAGTGTACGGTTGGTGTGAGGTACGCCCGGTAGCTGTAAATTGTCGCCCATGAGCAGGTCCTTTGAAGGAAGTAGCTGGACCCGGGTTTGCCCGTTATAGCGTTCAAGTGCCCGCAAAGGCGGGAATTCAGGTGGTACCACGGAAATTGTAATTTTCGCCCTGAGCCGGTTGGCTCGGGGTTTATTTTTTTAAGGAGTGTTAGTTATGTCCAGAGAATTGCCGAAGGTGTATGAACCCCAGCAAGTGGAAAACAGAATTTATGATATGTGGGAGAGCAACGGCTATTTCCGCCCCAACAAAGGTCGGGATGCAAAGCCGTTTACCATTGTTATGCCGCCTCCCAATGTTACCGGTCAGCTCCATATGGGTCATGCCATGGACGCAACCCTGCAGGATACCCTGATTCGCTTCAAGAGAATGCAGGGCTATAATGCTCTGTGGCTTCCCGGTGTGGACCATGCAGGCATTGCTACCCAAATTAAGGTAGAAGAGGAGCTTCGTAAGGAAGGCTTGACCCGCTATGATTTGGGCCGTGAGAAGTTTTTGGAGCGTGTTTGGGATTGGAAGTACCAGTATGGCAACCGAATTGTGCAGCAACAGAAGAAGCTTGGCGCCTCCTGCGATTGGGAGCGTGCTCGCTTTACTATGGATGAGGGCTGCTCCAATGCGGTTCGTGAGGTGTTTGTTTCCCTGTATGAGAAGGGTCTGATTTATAAGGGAAGCCGGATTATCAACTGGTGTCCTCACTGCGTTACCGCTTTGTCTGACGCAGAGGTGGAATATGTGGACAAGCCCGGTCATCTGTGGCATATTCGCTATCCCCTGGCAGACGGAAGCGGCGATGTTGTGGTCGCTACAACACGTCCTGAAACAATGCTGGGCGATACCGGTGTTTGTGTTAACCCTAATGATACCCGCTATACCGCAATTGTTGGCAAGAAAGTCGTTTTGCCTCTTGTCAACAAGGAGATTCCCATTGTTGCCGATGATTATGCGGAAATGGATTTTGGTACCGGCTGCGTGAAAATGACGCCTGCTCACGACCCCAATGACTTTGAGGTTGGTCTGCGTCACAATCTGGAGGTCATTCGTGTACTGGATGACAACGGTGTTGTCAACAGCTATGGCGGTAAGTATGAGGGTATGGACCGCTATGATGCCAGAAAGGCAATCGTTGCGGACCTTGAGGAGCAGGGCTACCTTGTTAAGGTGGATGACCATGCCCATAATGTGGGTACCTGTTACCGCTGCCATAACGATGTGGAACCGATTATCTCCGCCCAGTGGTTTGTGAAGATGAAGCCTCTGGCTGAAGAGGCAATTCGTGTGGTAAAAGAAGGCGAAACCAAATTTGTGCCTGACCGTTTCAGCAAGACCTATCTGAACTGGATGGAAAATGTCCGTGACTGGTGTATTTCCCGTCAGCTCTGGTGGGGCCATCAGATTCCGGCATGGACCTGCGCTGAATGCGGTCACATCACCGTTTCCCGTGAGGATGCCTGCAAATGTGAAAAGTGCGGCAGCGCCAATATTGAGCGTGATCCGGATGTGCTGGATACCTGGTTCTCTTCTGCGCTGTGGCCCTTTGAAACTCTCGGCTGGCCTGAAAAGACCGAGGACCTGGACTATTTTTACCCCACAGATGTGCTTGTAACCGGTTATGATATTATCTTCTTCTGGGTTGCCAGAATGATTTTCTCCGGCTGTGAGCATACCGGTAAGACGCCTTTCCACACAGTTTTGATTCACGGTCTTGTCCGTGATGATAAGGGTCGGAAGATGTCCAAGTCCTTGGGCAATGGCATTGACCCTCTGGAGATGATTGAGAAGTACGGCTGTGACGCACTGCGTATGAATATGGTGACCGGTAACTCTCCCGGAAACGATATGCGTTTCTATGTGGAACGTTGCGAGGCAATGCGTAATTTCGCCAATAAGCTTTGGAATGCCAGCCGTTATGTGCTGATGAATTTGGGCGAGGATGCGAAGAACCGGCTGCCTGCTGCAGAAGAATTGACCATCGCTGATAAGTGGGTGCTTTCCAAGCTGAACACCCTGATTGCTGAGGTTACGGAGAATCTGGAGAAATATGAACTGGGCGTTGCTGTGCAAAAGGTTTACGATTTCCTCTGGGATACCTATTGTGACTGGTACATTGAGCTGACCAAGGCTCGTTTGTACAGTGAAGATGCGGCGCAGAAGCAAAGCGCACTGCAGGTGCTTGTGTATGTGCTTGACCAGACACTGAGACTGCTGCATCCGTTTATGCCGTTCATTACCGAGGAAATCTGGCAAACACTGCCTCACGAGGGTGACGCTTTGATTGTAGCTTCCTGGCCTGAATTTAAGCAAGAATTGCAGTTTAAGACTGAGGAGGACCAGATGGAGGGTGTTATGAATGCCATCCGTGCCATTCGTAACCGCCGTGCGGAGATGAATGTGCCGCCCTCCAAGAAGGCTTCTCTGTTTGTCCAGACTGCAAAGCCCCGGATTTTTGCAGAAGGTGAGGGCTTTATTCAGCGGCTTGCCTACGCAGACCAGGTGACCATTCTGGATAAGGAGCCGGAGAATATCGACGGTATGGTATGCTGCACCACGGCTGATGCAAAGCTTTATATTCCTTTGGGAGAGCTTGTGGATGTTGCCAAGGAGCTGGAGCGTATCGGTAAGGAACTGGAAAAAGCAAAAGCAAATCTGGAAAGCCTTGAAAAGAAGCTGGGTAACGAAAACTTCACCGCCCGGGCGCCGGAGGCTGTTGTGCAGGACATCCGGGACAAGGCTGCGAAAGCAAAAGAGCTCATTGTGCAGCTTGAACAGAGCGAAAAAGCAATGAAAAAGCTGTAAAACTGATAATTTTGACGTGCAAACTTTTTGTTTGCACGTCATTTTTTATTTCGACTGTAAATGCTTATTTCAGCACGTATACTAAATTTGTATTTACGAAAGGAGATATGAAGATGCGTCTTACAAGCTATCTGCAAGACAGCCGGTTGACGATTGAACTAACCGGCGAAATTGACCATCATTGCGCAAAAAGCTATATCCAAACCATAGCCTCCAAAATTGAGGCATACACACCCCAGACCTGCATTTTGGATTTTGAACAGGTTACCTTTATGGACTCTTCCGGAATTGCAGTTGCCATCAACGCCTTGCGGAATATGGGGCGGATTGGCGGAAGTCTGCTGATTACCGGAATTTGCGGTCAACCCTTGAAGGTGTTCAAGGCATCCGGGATTGAGAAAATTGTGGAAATCAAGGAGTGTGTATTATGAAATTTGAGAACTATATGACCCTGGAAATCCCCAGCAGGTCGTCAAACGAAGCTTTTGCCCGGTCTGCGGTTGCTTGTTTTGCTTCACAACTGGACCCCACGATGGAGGAGCTGGGGGATATCCGAACCGCTGTTTCTGAAGCAGTTACAAATTGCATTGTTCACGCATATCCGGACGGCTTGGGCATCATCACAATCCGGTGTCGCATTTTAAAGGATAATACTCTGGATGTTGTGATTAAGGACAAGGGTGTTGGCATAAAGGATATCCAGCAGGCAATGCAGCCAATGTTTACCACAGGCGGTTTTGACAGAAGCGGTATGGGCTTTACCATAATGGAAAGCTTTATGACAACGTTTTCTGTTACCTCGCAGCCGGGGAAAGGGACTTGTGTACATATGCGCAGAAAGCTGCAGCGACGCAAATGAGCACAACAGAAGAACTGATTGCCTTATCCAAGGCAGGGGACAAGCAAGCGGGGGAACGGTTAGTAAAGGAAAATTCCGGCTTAATCTGGGCGGTCGCACGTCGGTTCTTGGGTCGTGGTACGGAGGCGGATGATTTATACCAGTTGGGCTGCCTTGGCTTCCTGAAAGCAATTGAGGGCTTTGATCCCGAATACGGAACCCAGTTTTCTACTTATGCTGTGCCGAAAATCTCCGGGGAGATACGTCGATTCTTGCGGGATGACGGCGCAGTTAAGGTTTCCCGGGGAATTAAGGAACGGGCGGCAACCATTAAAACTGTCAGAAACCAATTGCTCCAGGAGCTGGGACGTGAGCCGACGCTTCAGGAAATTGCTGAAAGAACGGACATTTCGCCGGAGGACATTGCCATTGCTGAGACAGCAACAGCAAGTGTGGAATCCATTCATCAGGAAACCGGAGATGACGGTTTTACGCTGGAAAATATTCTGACAGATACAGAAACCGAAGAAGCCATACTTGAAAAAATTTCTCTTCGACAAGCGGTTGAAAAATTACCGGAACGGGAAAAAACAGTTATTAAATTACGCTATTACCACGGCTTAACCCAGGAAAGAGTCTCAAAGGTAATAAACGTCAGCCAGGTACAAGTGTCCAGAATCGAGAAGAGAGCACTCCTGCGAGTGAAGGAATACATACAATGATTTGTGTGTAAAAATGCCGTCCGTGCCTTCGTGGCACAAAGCCTGTCTGAAGGCTTTGGAGAAGGTATGACGACTGTTTCCAATTTGGTGGCGGATACTCTGATTATGGCAGACAAGTCTGAGCTGAACCGCACAATCGAGGCTTACAGGGAACAGTACCCGGATTGGTCAGAAGAAAAGCTCCGCAGTGAAGCCTGGAAGGATTTGGCAATCCAGACCGGATGGGATGTTGTTGGCGGCACAGTACAAGGCATTTGCGGATTTCCTGGTAAAGAAATTCGGAGAGAGCAGGGCGCGAATATTGAGGCTATGGTCGCTCAGCAGCTGGATGCTGCAGACGAGTTTGACAAAACAGTTCCGGAAAACCAAAGAATCCATATGACGGAGGCTATGGCATTTGAAGAAGTGGTGGCGGACGCCTGTCAGCGAATGCTTCTGGATACAGATGCCGGCAAGCGGCTGGCAGAATTTGGCGCCCAGAGCGAACAGAACCGCAGCTTCCTGAAGCGGTTTACAAAGTGGCTCCGGGAGCTGCTGGAGAACCTGCGGAATGCTTTTAAGGATGTTACTCCGGATTCCCTTGCCGCAAAAGAGTTTGCAAGGTTTGAAGAAAATGTAAAGCAGACCCTTGCGGATATGTTCGTGAAGATGAACATCGACGCCGGCGAAAAGCTCAGCACCATCAAAGAAGCAGGCCTGACAGAAAAAATCACCACCGAAAACGGCAGCGTGAAATATAGCCTTAGCAAAAACGCCAAGAGTGAACTGCATAAAGCTTTATATGATACAAAATATAGAAATGATGTATTGCTCCGGGATGAAACACCGGCCATTATGCTTGCGCAAAAAGGCGTGAGAAACCTTCCAATGGCAATGAAGGCGTCTCACATTCGTGAAAATGTGTTCACGGAGCAAGAGGCAAAGAAACTTGGATTAAGGGTTGATACGCATACCCACTATCATGGAATTGGCGAAACACGTTTTTTGCAAATTATAGATGGGCTGGACAATGTTAAAGAGGCTTATCGTGGTACGAGAAACGCGGACGATAGTATGAGGCGTGAAAACTACTTTTTGCTTGTATCGGAATTTACTGATGATAATGGTAATGTTGTAAATGTCCCAGTTTTTATTGATGAACATGGACAGTGCAACCGGGTGTTTATTGATACTAATAAAATATCAACAGTATTTGGCAGAGAAAATTTTCGCGAGTATATTGCTAGACAGGTGAAAAAAGGAAATCTAGTGAGAGTAAAAAACAAAAGCAATCTAGCCAGTGAACGCTCCGCACTAATCGCGGAGGGTTATGGAAAGATTGCTTCTAAGGACAGTATACGCAACTCTGAGCAAAATGTCAACAAAAACTTGAAAGAGCCTGTTGGCAGTCCCAAAAAAATCCCTGTAAAGGAATATGCCGCAGACCGAGAAATGCTGGTAGATATGTTTGAGCAGATGGTTACAAACTCTACTGAGTACAAGGTTTTGCAGGACTATAAGAGCCATTTTTATGAGCTGTCTGCTCTTGAAGAAACCGTGGAAAAACTGACTGCGGAAATTGATAAGTATTCTAATTCGGAGGGGATAAAATATCCAGCAAAGCTCAAACAGCTGAAGCTGGAGAGGCAACAGGCAATCAACCGGCTGAACTACTACGACGGCAAGCTACTGGGCTTGGAGAAGTCCGGTGTTCTGAAGGCAATGATTGAACGCAGTCTGCTCAGTACCAAGGCATACTACAAGCAGCGGAACGAACGCCGGGAGGCGGATATTCGCCAGTACTACCGGGAAAGCCGCCGGAAGATTTTTTTCTTTACCTTTTGGAGAAAATGCGGTAAAATAACAGAAAGTATTTAGATAGACAGGTGTACTTATGAATGATATGATGATTTCCCGTTTTATTTCTGCAAGAGGGCAATATATTGCAAGCCAATTTTCTTCACTGAATCCAATGCAGCAAAAGGCTGTTTTAACGACTGAGGGTCCATTGCTGCTTTTGGCGGGTGCCGGTAGTGGCAAAACCACTGTACTGATTAACCGTGTGGCAAACTTGCTGAAATACGGTCGAGGCAGCGATTCCAACGAGGTCCCGGATACTGTTACGGAAGATGATGTTCTCTTTTTGGAAAACCTCTCTGAACCACTGCCGGATTTTGACCGCAGCCGGGCAGATTACCTCTGTGCATTGGAGCCACCGGCTCCCTGGAATGTGGTTGCCATTACCTTTACCAACAAAGCGGCAAATGAACTGAAAGAGCGTCTTGTGAATATGCTTGGACCGGGGGGGCAGGATGTCTGGGCAATGACATTTCACTCTGCTTGCTGCCGCATCTTGCGCAAGGATATTGAGCGCCTTGGTTATTCCCGCAGCTTTACCATATACGATTCCTCTGATTCTGAACGGCTGATGAAGGACATTATCAAGGAAATGGGCTTGGATGACAAAACATTTCCCGCCAAATATGTGCTGAGCATTATCAGCAGACAGAAGGACAATATGTGTTCACCGCAGGATATGGAAGACACAATGGAAGACGGTAATGATTATCGTTTGCGCCACGTTGTGAAGGCTTATAAGCTTTATCAAAAGCGGCTGAAAGAAAATAATGCCCTGGATTTTGATGACATTATCTTCAAAACTGTGGAGCTTTTGCAGCAAAATGAGGACATCCGCACCTATTATCAGAGAAAATTCCGCTACGTATTGGTAGACGAGTATCAGGATACCAACCATATGCAGTATTTGCTTACGTCACTGCTGGCTGGTGGTTATGAAAACATCTGCGTTGTGGGTGACGATGACCAGAGTATTTACCGGTTCCGTGGTGCAACCATTGAAAATATCCTGAGCTTTGAAAATCAATATCGAGGCTCGAAAATAATTCGCCTGGAGCAGAATTATCGCTCCACCCAAGCTATTTTAAATGCAGCAAATTCCGTGATTGCCCATAATTTGGGACGGAAGGGCAAGCGCCTTTGGACCTCCAACGATGCCGGCGAACCAATCACTGTTTATGAAGCTGCAGACGAAACCCAGGAAGCGAATTTTGTTTCCGGACAGATTTTGTCTTCCTCCAAGGGTAAGAATTTCAAGGATTATGCAATTTTGTACCGTACTAACGCACAATCCAACGCATTGGAATTTTCTTTGAAGCGTAACGGAATTCCTTACCGTGTTTTTGGCGGCATGCGTTTCTTTGACCGGGCTGAGGTTAAGGATATGCTGTCTTATTTGTGTGTCATCAATAACCGCAATGACGATTTGCGTTTGCACCGCATCATCAATAATCCTCCCAGAGGTCTCGGCGCAAAGGCCATTGAGACTGCGGACAGGTTGGCAAATGCAGAGGGAATGGGGCTGTATCACGTGATTTCTGACCCATATTCTTATGCGCCCTTGGAAAAGTCCGCAAAGAAATTCCGTGCTTTTACGGATATGCTGGACGAATTTGACCGTATGCTGGACAGTGGCATGGGGTTGCCGGAATTTTATGACGCAGTTATGGATAGAACCGGATATGCTATGATGCTGGAGTTGAAGCCCACAGAAGAAAATAAGACAAGACTTGAAAATATCAAGGAATTGAAATCCAGCATTATTTCCTATGTGCAAAATGCAGAAACACCCACCCTGGCTGGATTTTTAGAAGAAATTGCTCTTTATACGGATTTGGAGCAATATAACGCAGGGGATGATGCAGTTGTTATGATGACGATGCACGCAGCTAAAGGTCTGGAGTTCCCGCAAGTATTTCTTGTGGGCTTTGAAGAAGGCCTGTTTCCCGGTATGCGGGCAATTGGTGAAGCAGAAGAGATGGAGGAAGAACGGCGGCTTTGTTATGTGGCGATTACCCGTGCAAAGAAAAAACTGACCATCTCCTATGCCAAGCAGCGTATGCTTTACGGTCGCACCAACGCATCATTGCCTTCCAGATTTTTATCTGAAATTCCGTCTGATATCGTGGAGAAAAAAGGCGATGTGTTCACACCACGGGCAAGCTACAATGCTTATCAAAGTCCAAGACCTACAACCTCCTACTATAAATCTGAGGTTATCAAGGCTGCGCCTACAGCAAGCTTTCTTGAATTAAGCAAGGGAGATATGGTTCTTCACAGTGCCTTTGGAAAAGGAATGGTGCTCTCGGTTATGAAAATGGGCGGCGATGCCCTTTGGGAGATTGCCTTTGACCGGATTGGTACAAAAAAACTGATGGCAAAAACAGCGTCGGTGCAAATCAAAAAGCTGTAAATTTCTTTCTTAAAACGCATACATATATCCTGGGAGGGATTGTATGCGTGGTAGAATGCGCCGCGTTTTGTGGCGAATTGTTGTTCTTTGTCTGGTCTTTTTTGTTATTCTCGGTGTTTTTCGCTATCGTTATCGGGAAACGATACGTGGCTTGGCGGAAACCCAGGTGCGCAACGCAACCTCTGACCTGATAAACGATGCCATTGATAAGCAGATTGAAAACAGTGTCATTCAGTATGACCGCATTGTTTATTTTGAAAAGGACCTGGAGGGGCGAATCACTGCGCTGAAAACCAATATGAGCGAGGTTAATCGCCTGAAAACGGACATATTGAATATTATCAATGATGAGATTCTTGCCTTGGATACTTCTGACATAGGCATCCCCATTGGCAGCTTGTTTTTTCCGGAATTTCTGTCTGGAAGAGGACCGAACATCCCTGTGAACATTTTGTCGATTCGCAACTCAGATGCCTCGTTTTCCAGCGCTTTCTCAGAGGCTGGAATCAACCAAACCCTGCAACAAATCAATATGCAGGTAAGCGTTGACGTTGCGGTGCTTGTATTGGGACAGACCAATTATTTTACTGTGTCCAGCCAGGTGGTTGTGGCTGAAACCATTATTGTGGGCCAGGTGCCGGACACATTTTTACAAACCGGAGGGAATTATGGAACCGAAAAAGAGAATTGAACAGCTTTGCGATATCCTGAACGATGCAAACTACCGGTACTACGTGCTGGATAATCCGGCTATGCATGATTTTGAATATGACCGCCTTTTGCGAGAATTAGAGGACCTGGAAAGGGAATATCCGGAGCTTGCTTTGCCGAATTCTCCAACAAAGCGTGTGGGCGGAGAGGCTTTGAGCAAATTTGAAAAGGTTACCCATAGCGTTCCGCTAATGAGTTTGCAGGATGTGTTCTCTTTGGAAGAACTGTCGGACTTCTTGTTGAAAATTAAAGAGAATTATCCTGAAACAGAATTTACTGTGGAGCCGAAAATTGACGGACTTTCTGTTGCTTTGGAATATGAGAACGGCATTTTTGTCCGCGGTGCCACGAGAGGCGATGGAAATGTGGGCGAGGATGTTACGGAGAATTTAAAAACCATTCGCTCGATTCCTATGACCCTTTCCGGAGCACCGGACAGGCTGATTGTGCGTGGTGAGGTATTTATGCCCAAACGCAGCTTCGAAAAGCTTAACGCTCGCCAGGAGGAAGAGGGCAAGCCGTTGTTTGCGAACCCCAGAAATGCCGCTGCAGGCTCACTGCGTCAGCTGGACCCGAAGATTGCTGCACAACGGGGTCTGGATATCCTGATTTTCAATGTCCAGCATGCTGATGGTGTAACCTTTCAGACCCATGCCGAATCGCTGGATTTTCTGCGCACTCTGCAGTTTAAGGTAATTACCTGTGATTGTTTCACCTCGGTAGATGAGATCCAGCAGAAGGTTTTGTGGATTAACGATAACCGGGAAAGCCTGACCTGTGATATTGACGGAGCGGTGATTAAGGTAAATGATTTGGGCTTGCGTGAAAGGCTGGGCGCAACGGCGAAATTCCCCAGATGGGCAGCAGCCTATAAATATCCGCCGGAAATTAAGCCCACCGTGGTGGAGGATATTGTTGTTCAAGTTGGAAGAACCGGTGTTTTAACGCCAAAGGCAGTGGTGAAGCCTGTTCGTCTTGCCGGTACAACTGTTACCAACGCAACCCTTCACAACCAGGACTTTATATCCCAGCGAGATATTCGGATAGGGGACACCGTCTTGATTCGTAAGGCGGGTGAAATCATCCCGGAGATACTGGAGGTTGATTTTTCAAAGCGTCCGGCAGACTCCGTCTCGTATCGCCTGCCTTGCAAGTGTCCTGTCTGTGGCGCAGATACCCAAAAGGATGAAGACGGCGCATTTTTACGCTGTACCGGTGCAGAGTGTCCTGCGCAGCTTTCCCGGAATATTTCCCATTTTGTCAGCCGGGATGCTATGGATATTGAGGGCTTAGGCTCTTCCATTGTGGACAGCCTGATAGAAAAAGGCTTTATTCGATCCCCTGCGGATATTTACTATCTTTCTCTGGAGCAAATGGGTTCACTGTGGCAAAAAGGCGATGTAGCAGCCAAGAAATTGCTTGTTGCTATCGACGAGAGCAAATCCCGGGATGTGAGTCGACTGATTTACGCATTGGGCATCCGTCAGGTAGGTGCTAAAACCGGAAAAGTTCTGGCAACACAATTTGGTTCACTGGATGCCTTGATGCAGGCAACTGTAGAGGAGTTAAAAGAGGTTCCGGATGTGGGAGAAATCACTGCGATTTCAATCTATGAGTGGTTCCGTCAGGAGCAGTCACAAAGTATGATTGAAAAGCTCCGGATTGCCGGTGTGAATTTTGAAAGCACCCGGGTCTTGACGGATACAAGGTTTGCAGGTATGACATTTGTGCTGACCGGTGCGCTGACGAAGTTTACCCGAGAAGAAGCGACGGAAAAAATTGAACTCTTTGGCGGAAAAGCTTCCGGCTCGGTTTCCAGGAAAACCACTTATGTGGTTGTGGGTGAAAACGCCGGTTCAAAAGAACGAAAGGCAAGAGAACTGGGTATCCCAATCCTCTCTGAGGACGAATTCCTGGAAATGCTGAACTAAAAGCAGGGCTGTAAAAAGCGTATCATTTTTCGCATGAATTCATAACATAAGGTTTCGGCGGGAGTAAACCTCGTCCTACGATACCAATTACGGTAGATGTTGTAGGGCGAGGGCTTGCTCCCGCCTGTTGTTTCAAATATTTATTCTGGTGTTTTATGGCACCTTTGGCTCTTATAAGGAAAAGTCTTCGTTATCGTATTTTTGGAAATCTGCAGCTTTGGCTTTGGGTGGGACGCGTTTACAAGGGTCGTATGTAAATTTTCTGCAGGTTCGATTGATGCATACAACTCCCCGTTTGACACAGAGGACTTCTTCGTCATTTAGCAAAGTACTATGCTGGCAATATGTACAGCAGCGGGGCATTTTCTTTCGAAACAGCATAAGGCGACACCTCATTCTTGCAAGTTATTGTCATTATATCAAAGAAGGTGCCATAATTCTACTATTATTTTTATTTCTATGCAATATCAAGAGAATTGTTAATATTCCGGCAGCCACACAAAAGAGTGAGGTGATTGATACGGTATAAATTTCTGCGCCTGTAAACAGAACTGGCTGCATGATTGCGGATAACAGGAAACTCAAAAAGCCTTGTATCAGTTTTCCCGGGAAATAGTAGCCTGTTCCTAATTCTTCTGTTATGGAAACGGTCTGCATTGTCACACAAATTCCGCCCAGGCTCAGCATAACGCTACATAAAATGAAACGTAAACCCGGAGACGGTACACAGACTAAATCCACTACTCCGTTGGAGAGTTCGGCAATACCGGTAAGCAATACCTGAATTTCTACAGAAAATATCCAGAAAAACCAACGTTTACAAAAGCTAATTACCACACGGAAGAGGATTACCCAGCAACAGACATTCGCCATTGTTTTTGTACTTTTTTCAATGTCCTTTAAAAAAGAACCCTCAGCTGCTTTTACCGGACGACAGACACTCCTTGTACGACCGGGTAATAATATGCCAACAATGATAGCAGATGCGATGTGAATTAACCACAGAGCCCATGGCACACTCGATTTCGAAAATAAGCTTCCTGCCATACCAAATATAAATGCCGGACCAGCATTATTGCAAAATCCCAGCATTCTTTCTGCGTCAATTTTATCCAAAACACCCGCTTTTTCGCATTCCCTGATGTTTTGCGCGCCCACAGGATAGCCACCCAAAAGCCCCAGCAGCAATAACGATTCGGCGCCGATAGGCATACCACACAACCGGCTGATTGGCCTTAAAAATGGCAAGGGCATTCCAGAGATGTTTCTGCATAAAAAGCTTGATAACACGAAAAAGGGAAGTAAGGATGGGATAACCGTCTGCAAGCATAACTGTATTCCTTCTTTTCCGCCGGAAATCGCGGTTTTGCTGTCCAATATCAAAAGAAATAAGCCAAATGCCGCTGAAATTCCAAACGCTGCTTTTTTCATAGACACCACCTCAGAAAATATCTATGCACAAATATGAAATTCTTCCCGGAATTTTCATAGGCTTACAAAAAGGAGTGGTGTATATTGGATAGAAAAAATATACTTGACCGATTGATGATGAGTGCAGATTTGCCGGGAGAGGCAACGCCCGGTATGCCCCTTGTTGAGATTATGGGAGAACATCGGGTTTTGATAGAAAATCACAAAGGTGTTTCCGGTTACGGAAAGACTGAAATTTGCGTAAAAGTAAAATTTGGGGTAGTGAAGGTTACGGGGTGTAGACTGGCTTTAGCAAGAATGTCCGGCAATCAGCTTGTCATCACAGGACATATTGACGGTGTTAACTTGTGCAGGAGGTAGTATGGCGTTTTGGAAATCTCTGGTTGGACAGTACTGTGTGGAGCTTGTCAGTAGTGACATCGGACAAATGCTGTCGGCAATCAATTCTGAAGGCATTGTTCTTCAGCAAGTACAATTTGTGGATGAGTTGCATTTGCGCACCACAATTTCCAGAACCCAGTTTCCCGGTTTGAAGCAGATAATTACAAAAAGGGGAGAGGAACTGAATATACAGAAACGAAAAGGCATTTTTTGGAAGCTATGCAGCCTTAAGAAAAGACCTGTGTTGGTTTTAGGGCTACTATTTGTTTTAATGCTTTGCTTGCTAATTCCTTCGAGAATTCTGTTTGTAGAGGTTTCTGGAAACAGCAAAATTCCAGGAAATTATATTATTGAGACAGCAAAAAAATGTGGGCTTGATATCTTCGCTTCCAGAAGGGAGGTGCGAAGTGAAAAAATCAAGAATACCCTGTTGTCTGAAATACCACAATTACAGTGGGTGGGAGTGAATACAAGTGGCTGTATTGCCCGCATTTCGGTGCGTGAGCGTGAAGAGCAACCCCAAAATGAAGCATATCCGTTGGCGAGCAGCGTGATTGCAGAAAGGGATGGCATCATACAGGAAATCACGGTCCTGTCAGGAACTCCTCTTTGTAAGGTTGGACAAGGTGTAAAAGCAGGGGATGTTTTGGTTTCCGGTTACACGGATTGCGGACTTGTTATTAAGCTTCAGCAGGCTGACGCAGAGGTTTTTGCATACACATTTCGTGATGTGGAGGCGGTTACGCCCGGGAAAATCCTGAAAAGAACGGCTGAACAGTCTAAAAAAAGAAAAATAATGCTGCGAATCGGAAAAAATATTATAAATTTATGGAAAGATAGTGGAATTTCGGATACAAGATGTGTTAAAATGTATTCGGAAGAACATTTAACTTTGCCGGGTGGGTTTCAGCTGCCTGTTGCGCTGATAACGGAATACAGTTTAGACTATCTTCTTTCGGAGGAAGAGATTGAACCGCCGGATTGGTTAGGCGCATCAACGGAAGAATATCTGCAGAGCTGTATGATTGCCGGTAAGATTTTTCAAAAGAACAGTGTTATTACCGATGAAGATAGCCTTTGCGTATTGCGCGGAAGGTATGTGTGTCTGGAAATGATCGGTCAGAAACGATACGAGGAGAATTTAATACAAAATGGAACTTGAACGAATTGTCAGCGTTGACCGAGTTGAAGATTTGATATCAGTCTTCGGCTCCTTCGATGAAAATATAAAACGAATTGAAGAAGCGCTATCTGTTAGTATCATTAACAGAGGTAATGAGTTGAAGGTAACCGGGGAACCGGAGGATGTGGATAAAGCTGCCCGTGCGTTGGATGGTCTGCTGGCTTTGGCATCCAAGGGTGAAACCATCGACGAGCAGCGTGTTCGGTATTTGATTACTCTGGTTAAAGAGGGCAACGACGCACAGGTTGCCCAGATGGCTAAGGATGTTGTTTGTATTACAGCCAAAGGTAAGCCTATAAAGGCGAAAACCGTCGGTCAGCAAAACTATATGAAAGCCATTATGAAAAATACGGTGACTATTGGAGTCGGTCCTGCCGGCACAGGTAAAACTTATCTTGCTGTTGCTGCAGCGGTAGCTGCTTTCCGTGAGCGAATTGTTAACCGAATCATTTTGACACGTCCTGCGGTGGAGGCTGGCGAGCGTTTGGGTTTTTTACCCGGTGACCTGCAGAATAAGGTTGACCCCTATTTAAGACCACTGTACGATGCTCTTTATGATATGCTTGGGGCGGAAACCTTTCAAAAATACCAGGAGCGTGGCTCCATTGAGGTTGCACCTCTGGCTTATATGCGTGGACGGACGCTGGATGATAGCTTTATTATTTTGGATGAGGCTCAAAACACGACAAAAGAGCAGATGAAAATGTTCCTGACAAGACTGGGCTTTGGTTCTAAAATTGTTATTACCGGTGATGTTACGCAAATTGATTTGCCGTCAGATAAAACCTCCGGTTTAAAGGATGCTATCAGCGTACTGGAAAATGTAAAGGATATTTCGATTTGCAGATTAACTTCTGCGGATGTTGTTCGCCATGCGTTGGTGCAGGAGATTATCAACGCCTATGAAAAAGCGGAGAAAAAGCGTGAAATAAAAAAGCCGGATGGTAAACCCATTCGTTACCAAAGGAAGCGTGAAAATGGCAAGAACTAAAATCAATTTGACTTTTGATTTCTTTAGCTTACAAAAATATGCGGTCAGTTCTGCAATCCGTGAATGCATCCGCGAGACACTGGCTGCGCAAAAAGTGGAGGTTCCCTGCGAAATCAATGTGCTGGTAACCAACGATAACGGCATCCGGTCAATCAATCAAGCAAGCCGAAAACTGGATAATGCCACAGATGTCCTGAGCTTTCCTATGTTTTCCTTTACTGCCGGAGTGCTGCCGGAGGATTGGAGCGAATATCTGGACCCGGAAACAGAGCTGTGTCCCTTGGGTGATATGGTGATATCCCTGGAGCGTGCGGTAGCGCAGGCTAAGGAATTTGGGCACAGCCTGCGCCGGGAGGTTGGCTACCTGACGATTCATTCCATGCTGCACTTATTGGGTTATGACCATTTGGATGAGGGACCGCAGAAAGCGCAAATGCGTGAGAGGGAAGAGGCGATTGCTTCACGAATTTCCCGTATGTCCCGTTAATTTACTTACAAAAGGAGAGAACCATGGCTACGAAAACTGCTATGATAACCATTGCCGGCCGGCCCAATGTGGGGAAATCCACATTGACTAATTATCTGGTTGGTGAAAAAATTGCAATTGTTTCCAATAAACCCCAGACTACCCGTAACCGGATTTGCGGCATCGCCACAAAAGGTGATACCCAATTTGTTTTTGTGGACACACCGGGCTTCCATAAGCCCAGAACCAAGCTTGGTGACTATATGGTGAACGTCACAAGGAATTCCATCGCAGATGTGGATTTGACTGTTCTTGTGGTTGAACCCATTGCATCGATCGGTCCTCAGGAGGAGGGCTTGATTGCGCAACTGCAAAGCAATAAATGTCCTGCGATACTGGCAATCAATAAAATTGATACAGTTGAAAAAGATACGCTGCTGGAAGTTATTGCAGTGTATTCTCAGGCAGCGGATTTTGACGCAATTATTCCTATTTCTGCAAAAACCGGTGACGGTGTTGCGCAGCTGCTGCAGCAGTGTGAGAAGTATGCCATTGAAAGTCCTTTCTTGTTTCCGGAGGATTCCACTACGGACCAGCCGGAACGGCAGGTGATGGCGGAGATTATCCGTGAGAAACTTTTATGGTGCCTGGACAGAGAAATTCCCCACGGAACCGCTGTTGAAATTACAAAATTTTCAGAACGTGATAATGGCATTATCGATATTGATGCCACAATTTATTGTGAAAAAGCCAGCCACAAAGGAATCATCATTGGCAAAGGTGGCGAAATGCTGAAGAAAATATCTTCTATGGCCCGGACAGATTGTGAGAAGTTTATGGGCACACGTGTGTTTTTGACTACCTGGGTAAAGTACAAGGATAATTGGCGAGATAACGATTTTTTGGTCCGTAATTTCGGTTACAGAGAATAATTACCAGGACTAGCATTCGTGCATCCCGGAAATCCTGTATTTGGAGGGATGAGAATGAATGCGCAAAGCTTCTGGAACGTGTTCCTGGAAACCGGTGCTCCGGAAATGTATTTACTATATTCACGGGCAAAAAAATTGGAGGAAACCTATGTATCTGACTATCCGGGGGCTGGTGCTCCGGGTTGTGAATTATAATGACACGGACGCTCTGCTAACCGTTTTAACCCATTCCAATGGTAAGTTAACAATCAAAGCAAGAGGACTGCGAAGAAAAAACAGTCCTCTTGCCGCACCCTGCCAGCTGTTGGCATACAATGAGTTTGTGCTTTTTGAGAATAAGGGCTTTTATACCATCAATGAGGCACGCTGTATTGAACTGTTCTCCGAGCTGCAGCGTGACATCTGCAAGCTTTCTCTTGGTACATATTTTGTGCAGGTAGCTGAGGTGCTGTCTCAGGAGGATATGCCCAACCCGGAACTGCTTTCGTTGCTGCTTAATTGCCTGTATGCGGTTGCAAAGCTGGGTGTTCTGGAGAAGAAGGTTAAGGCTGTCTTTGAACTTCGAAGCGCTTGCATTGCAGGTTTTGCACCGGACCTGTCCGGATGCCGTGCTTGCGGCAAGGCTTCTGCTGATTATTTTGATATTTCGTGCGGTCAACTGGAGTGCTCAGCTTGCAGAAATTATGCTGAGGGTGGCATTCGAATGCCGATCAATCCCGGAGCGCTGCAGGCTATGCATTATGTTTGTAGCTGTGACAGTAAAAAGTTATTCCTGTTTCAGATTGGGGAGGATTCTCTTGATTTGCTGTCGAATATTGCGGAAAGCTATCTTGTATCCCAATTGGAACGTGGCTTTCCCACACTGGACTTTTACAAAACTTTAATCCTTGGAGATAATTATGTCTGAATTATACGAGCGCTCCATCATAAAATTGGAGCTTGATCTGATTCTTTCCCAGCTGGCTGACTGTGCAGACAGTGCCTTGGGCAAGGCTGCCTGCAGATGTATAACGCCGGTGTCTGATCTGGATGATGTACGTGCGTTGCTGACTGAAACAACGGTTGCCTCCGGTATGTCGGTAGTGAAGGGTTACCCCGGCTTTTCAGGAGTGTGTGACGTTGCTGCTTCCTTGGAGCGTGCTGACCTGGGTGGCTGCTTGCAGCCCAGAGAGCTTCTGGAAATTGCGGGTGTTTTGCGCTCTGCGCGGCGAGTAAAGGATTATCGGAGCGAGGAAGATAATAAAACTGTTTTGGATTCCCTGTTTTCTGCTTTGTTTACCAACAAATTTCTGGAAGAGCGTATCGAAAAGTCTATTCTCTCCGAGGAGGAAATAGCGGACACGGCAAGTACAGAGCTTGCAGAGATTCGACGTCATATGCGTGTTCAAAGCGCAAAAATTCGTGACAGTCTGCAGAAAATCATATCCTCTGCCACTTATTCCAAATTTCTCAGGGAACCCATCATTACCATACGTCAGGGACGTTATGTGGTTCCGGTAAAGTCTGAATGCAAAAATGATGTACCGGGACTTGTCCATGATGTTTCTGCAACCGGGTCTACCTACTTTGTGGAGCCGATGTCTGCGGTCAGCGCAAATAATGCCCTGAAAGAGCTGGAACTCCGGGAAAAGAAGGAGATTGAACGGATTTTAGCGGAGCTTTCCTCTCAGGCTGCCGGATATAAGGACGAGATTTTGGATTCTGTCGCAATGCTGGTGCGTTTGGACGTGATTTTTGCCAAAGCAAAGCTTGCTTTTCGTATGAAGGCGTGCGAGCCTGAAATGAATTGCGACGGCACGGTGGTTCTCAAGGATGCGAGACATCCTTTGATTGATGCCAGAACAGTTGTTCCGGTTTCCCTGCATTTGGGCAGAGAATTTGACACGATGATAATTACCGGACCCAACACCGGCGGTAAAACCGTCACCCTGAAAACCATTGGATTGCTTACATTGATGGCGGAGTGCGGGTTACACATTCCAGCCGGTGACGGCAGTGTGCTTTCAACTTTTGATACCATTTTAGCAGATATTGGTGATGAGCAGTCGATTGCGCAAAGCATCTCTACATTTTCAAGCCATATGCGCACCATTGTTGATATTGTGAATCAGTGTGACAGCAGAACGCTTGTCTTATTTGATGAGCTCGGCGCAGGAACGGACCCTGCCGAGGGCGCTGCGCTGGCAATTGCGCTTATTGAGTTTTGCCGTAAGGTGGGGTGTCGGGTTGTTGCTACAACGCACTATGCAGAGATGAAGCTCTATGCAATGCGAACCGATGGTGTCATAAATGCCTCGTGCGAGTTTAATGTGGAAACCCTGCAACCAACCTATAAGCTGCTGATTGGTGTTCCTGGAAAATCCAATGCGTTTGCTATTTCCAAGAAGCTTGGTCTGCCTGAGGATATTCTTAAAGAAGCGGCTGATTTGGTAGGGCAGAGCGATAAGGATTTTGAGGATGTGTTGTCACAATTGGAGCAGCAGCGTCAGCAAATGGAAAAGGCCAAGCTGGAAGCGGAGCGTCTGCGGGCTGAAACAGAAAACATCAGGCAAAAAAGCGAAAAATTCAGCAATCAAATTGCTGCAGAAAAAGAAAAAGCCTTGGAACAAGCCCGTTTGCAAGCACAGAGAATCATTGAGGATGCCAGAATTGTTGCCAACGCTGCTACAGAAGAAATTAAGGCTATTAAGAGGCAGCTTTCCGAACAGGCGGATACCCAAGGCATCAATCAACGTCAAGCGGATTTGCGCCGGAGCCTGAATGAGGCGGAAGGAAAGCTTCTCGCAGCACGGAAGGAGCAGACACGTAAGGCACCCTCCAGAGCTGTGCTGGTAGGGGATACGGTGGAACTTTTGAAGCTTGGTACCAAGGCAAGCGTGATAGGTATAAATAAGGACGGAACTTACCAGTTGCAAGCCGGTGTTTTAAAGCTTACAGCCAAGCCTGACGAGGTATATCTCCTGGAAAACGAGAATCCCTATGTGCAGAAAGGCGCACGACCCGCACATTCCGGCAGACAAATGAAGATGACCGCTATGGCCAACGAAGTAGATTTGCGCGGTATGGACAGCGTGGAGGCCGTCTGCGTTATGGAACGTTATCTGGATGAGGCTATGCGTGGAAACCTTCCCTCTGTCCGCATTATTCATGGTAAAGGTACAGGCGTATTGCGTAGTGCTGTCCACCAAGCTTTGCGAAAAAGCAAGTACATCAAGAGTTATCGGCTTGGTGTTTACGGTGAAGGTGAAGATGGTGTTACAATTGTCGAATTCAAATAATAGATGTTGACATTTTCGCTGGATTTGTTATCATATATCTGTAATAAGCACAGTTCCTTGTGCGTATAATGAGGAGTGTTTGGGATGGTTACAAAGGAGATCGTTGTTCGCTGTGAATCCGGACTACATAATAAGCAGGCTACCTATTTTGTGCAGAAGGCAAACGAGTTTGATTGCGGTATCTGGTTAAGTATTGGCAACCGCAAGATGAATGCCAAAAGCTTGCTGGGCATTATGTCCCTGGGCGTAGTTACCGGTGCTACGGTTGAATTGACCGCTGAAGGAACCGGTGAGGAAGATGCACTCGCTGCAATGGAAGAGCTTCTTTTGCGTGACGTGTTTTAATCGTTATTTAATTTCCGCCTCAGTGCCTTTCTTTTTGCATTGAGGCGTTCTTTTTTGGAGTGCGTATGCAGGAGCTTAAGCAAATTGCAGCGAAATTACCGCTGTCTCCCGGCGTCTATATTATGAAGGATGCTACGGATACGGTAATCTATGTTGGAAAAGCAAAAAAATTAAGAAACAGAGTCAGTCAGTATTTTCAGGATACTGCCTCTCATTCGCTGAAAACACGCCATATGGTTCAGCGCATTCATCATTTTGAGGTTATTGTTGCGGATTCTGAATTTGAAGCATTGGTGCTCGAATGCTCGCTGATTAAGCAATATATGCCCAGATATAACATCCTTTTAAAGGATGATAAAGGATACCCGTATATACGGCTAAATATGAAGGATAAATATCCCAGCATAACTATGGTGAATAAGGTTACTGATGATGGTGCGGAGTATTTTGGCCCTTTTGGAAGCCGTGGTGTTACCGCAGATATTTTGCAAGCTATTCAACTGGCCCTGAAGCTTCCGAGTTGCTCCAGAAAATTCCCCAACGATACAGGAAAGGGGAGGGCTTGCCTTCACTACCATATGAGCCAATGCACCGGATGGTGTCGGGGCGATAAAACACAGGAAGAATACAGATTGCGTATGGAACAGGCTAGACAGCTGCTTATGGGTAACTATAAAGCGGTTGCATCCGCTGTTCGCAGAGAAATGCTGGATGCCTCTGAGGCGCTGAACTTTGAGCTTGCAGCAGCCTTGCGTGATCGCCTGCAAGCTGTAGAAGCTCTGGGCAGAAAGCAAGTAGTAACAGCTGGAGCGCATGCGGATATGGATGTCATTGGCTATTATCAGACGGAAACGAAGGCTTGCTTTTCTATTCTTCATTTTTCCGGCGGTAATTTGGTTGATAAGGAATATGAAATCCTTTCTGCACAAGAGAATACAGAACAAGCTATTTCAGCTTTGGTTAAACAGTATTATTTGCTTCGGAAATTTGCTCCCAAGTACATTCTCCTTCCCTTTGGTATGGAGGACGGTCACTTGTTTGAATTGTTACTGCAGCAGCAATTTTCTATAAAAACCTTGATTCGTGTCCCACAAAAAGGCGAGAAGCTGCGATTGGTTGAGATGGCCGCCAACAATGCCAGAGAGGAAGCGGAACGGGTTACCGGATTGGAAGAGAGAAGAAATGCCGTACTTTCTCTGTTTGGTGATTTAATTGGCATTTCAACGCCAAACCGGATTGAGTCCTTTGATATTTCGAACATAGCCGGGACAGATATTGTGGCCAGTATGGTTGTATTTCTGGATGGAAAACCACGCCGCAGTGAATACAAGCGCTTTAAACTGAAGGATATGCAGGGTCAGGATGATTACGCTGCGATGCGTCAGGTACTCACCCGCCGTTTTACCCATTTCAAGCAAGGAGATGAGGGCTTTTGCCTGGCGCCGGATGTGCTGCTGATTGATGGCGGCGTTACCCACGCTATGACGGCGCGCAGCGTTTTGGAAACCCTTGGTATACAACTTCCGGTATTTGGAGTGGTCAAAGACGACAGACATCGCACCCGAGCTCTGGTCACGCCACAGGGGCAGGAGATTGCCATAGATGGTAATCAGTCAGTCTTTGCCTTCGTTGGTAATATTCAGGAAGAAACCCATCGCTTTGCTGTCGGCTATCATCGCAAGCTTCGCAGTAAGCGTTTGCGCTATTCTGAGTTGGATAGCATACCTGGAATCGGTCAAAAGAGAAAAGAGATTCTTCTTAAAGCATTTCATTCTGTAAGTGCAATTCGGGAGGCTGAGCTTTTACACCTACAGCAATTTTTACCAAAGGATGCTGCATATGCTGTTTATCAGCATTTTCACAACGACAAAATCCGGGAGGATGAACAATGAGAGTGATATCCGGCACAGCAAGAGGGGTGGTGCTGAAAACACCTGAGGGTTTTGCTACAAGACCTACTGCTGATCGAGTAAAGGAAGCGCTATTTAGCATCATACAGTTTGACCTTCCCGGTGCTTCGGTATTGGATTTGTTTGGTGGAACCGGTCAGTTGGGAATTGAAGCCCTCAGTCGTGGAGCCAAAAATGCTGTTTTTGTCGACGAAAGGGGTGATGCCTGCAGACTTATCAAGGAGAACCTGAAACGTACAAATTTCCAGGAACTGTCCAGAGTTTACCGAAGTGATTATGCAGCTTATTTGAAAAAATGCACTGAAAAATACGACATTGTCTTTCTAGATCCGCCATATGCAGAAGTTTTTTTAGAAAATTCATTAAATTTGATAACAGAAATTGACATTTTGCAATCTGGTGGTATAATAGTAACAGAACGCCCGCTTGGGAAGGAGTTGCTGTGCAGTTTTCCGGATCTGGAGCGTTCCAAGGATTACAAATATGGAAAGACACTGCTTACACTTTATCGCAAGCGGTGACGGTCAAGGAAGGGTTTTATGAAGATTGCCATTTATCCCGGAAGCTTTGACCCGATTACAAGCGGACACCTGAATATTATCCAGCGTGCAGCCAATATATTTGACCGTTTGATTGTGTGCGTTATGGTTAATCATGCGAAATCACCAATGTTTACCCGAGAAGAGAGGGTGGATATGATTAAGCGTGTGGTTGGGGATATCCCAAATGTAGAGGTTGATTCGTCCGACGAGCTTCTTGCTGAATATGCAAAGCGTAAGGGGAGCTGTGTAATTATCAAAGGTCTTCGCGCAGGTTCTGATTTTGAGAATGAATTTCAGATGGCGTTAATTAACCGTAAAATTAACCCAACGCTGGATACTATGTTTTTATCGTCAGAACACCAATATATGTATTTAAGTTCCAGCACGGTGAAGGAATTGGGCGGCTATGATGTTGACCTTTCCGACTTCTTGCCGGAGCAAATTATTCCGGATTTTAAGCAGCGGGTTGCTGTAAAAAACCAAGGAGGAAATAGAAAATGAACGAGCAAAATATCGAAGATATCATTTCCGCGTTGTATGACATGGTGCAGGATGCCAGAGCGTTGCCTTTGGGCGCCGACAAGTGTATTGTTGAGCGTGACAAGGTCTTGGATATGCTGGACGAAGTTATTGCACATTTGCCTGTCGAGCTGAAGCAGGCACGCACGATTGTAGAATCCCGTAACGAGTTGATCGGTCAGGCTCGCCGTGAGGCAGAAGCGCTGATTCGTCAGGCTCAGGAAAAGGCTGATAAGCTTGTAGAAGAAGAAGCTATTTATCAGGAAGCCAAGCGTCAGTGTCAGGAGATGGTGCTGCAGACGCAGAATCGTATGGCTGAGCTTCGTAAGGTCAGCAATGACTATATGGATGATGCCCTGCGCCGTACGGAAGAGGCAATTGCCTTGTCCCTGGAGGATGTTCGGGATACCCGCACGAAGTTCAAGGCACTGATTGAGAACCAGGAAAAGAAAGCAAACGCTGTAGCGATGGATGTTGAAGCGTAATTTACAGAAAAACAGCTCAAATATTTTTTGGGCTGTTTTTTGAATCGCAGGGAGGTATTTATGGATTATTTAAAGACGTATGAATTTTGGTGTCAGGCTGATTTGCCGGAGGATGTTCGCCTTGAACTGGCTGAGATTGCAAACGAGACGGATGAACTGAAGGCTCGTTTTGGCAGTGAATTGCAATTTGGAACCGCCGGTATGCGAGGAATAATGGGTGTCGGCAGTAATCGACTGAATTATTATACTGTCCGCAGAGCTGCTCAGGGCATGGCTGGTTGGCTGTCTTCTACTGAACTGCCGCAAAAGGCTGCCATTGGCTATGATTCTCGCCATAATTCTCAGCTTTTTGCTGAGGCATGTGCTGTAGCTTTTGCGGAGGCTGGTATTCACACCTATCTGTTTGACCGTTTGGCGCCGACGCCTATGTTGTCATACGCAGTACGTGAGCTTAAGTGTGGTTGCGGTATTGTTATTTCTGCCAGCCATAATGCAGGTGCGTATAATGGAGTTAAGTGTTACGGCCCCGATGGCTGTCAAATGACAGATGAACCTGCAGCAGTTGTTACTGAGAAAATCAGTCATATTCCGTATTTCATGCCGGAAACAAAAACCTTTTCTTCGTTTATGCAGGAGGGCCTGATTTCCTACATCAATCAGGATTTGTGGGAAGCGTATTATCAAACTGTTTTAAATGAGATGGTTTCCCCTGAGCGAATCAAGCAGTCTGGTTTGAATATCGTGTATACGCCGCTTTGCGGCACGGGTAATGAACCTGTTCGTGAGGTGCTTGGCAGACTTGGCGTAAACATCGCTGTTGTGGAGTGTCAGGAGCAGCCTGACGGCGACTTTAAGACCTGCGAATATCCGAACCCTGAAACGGATGCGGCGCTGAATGAAAGCTATAAGGTGGCACGCACTGTGCCTTGTGATGTTATTCTTGGCACAGACCCGGATTGTGACCGCCTTGCAATTGCAGTGCCCGATGGAGATGGCTTTCGGAAGTTATCCGGTAATGAACTTGGTTTCCTTTTGCTGGATTATGTTTTGAAAGCGAGATCTGAGAAAAAGGATATCCCGGATGGCGCAATTGCTGTACGCAGCATTGTGTCGTCACCTCTTGCGGACCGGGTTGCTGAGCATTATGGTGTAACTATGAAAGCTGTGCTGACCGGCTTTAAATATATTGGCGGTGAAATTCTTGCGCTTGAAGAGCTTGGTCAGGCAAACAGGTTTGTTTTTGGCTTCGAGGAAAGCTGTGGATAT
The DNA here is from genome assembly GCA_017516925.1 of Oscillospiraceae bacterium. GTDB lineage: Bacteria > Bacillota > Clostridia > Oscillospirales > Oscillospiraceae > Faecousia. Next base: position 26,451 of record JAFXAQ010000043.1, read on the forward strand.
TTGAAAGGAACCTATGCAAGAGACAAGGATGCGGTGATTGCTTCAGCACTGGTCTGTGAGCTGGCTGCTTCTTTGAAGATTGAAGGGATGTCAATATTAGATGCTCTGGAAAACCTCTATAAGACGTACGGTTACTATCTGTCGTTTGTGCAGAGCGTTGAACTTACCGGTGCAGATGCAATGGAAAAAGCAGCCAAAATGATGACTGATCTGCGTCAAAACATCCCGGAACAAATTGGCGGCGCTAAGGTTGTTGGCGTTCGTGACTATAGAACCGGTATAGCAAAAAATTTGAATAATGGTAAAGAAACAAAAATTGAACTTCCCAAATCCAATGTTCTGGAGTTTTTACTGGGTGAGCAGGGAAGCGTTATTGTCAGACCTTCCGGCACCGAACCAAAGGTGAAATTCTATTACACAGCAATCGGCGAAACAAAGGACAGCGCTCAATTGCTGCTGGACAAAATGGTTGCACAAATGTCAATATAAGTCCCACCTAAAATACCTGAGATCAGTTGACGGTCTCAGGTATTTTTTTGCTTTTATAGAATACTATGAAGTAAAAGGGAGGGTTCAAAATGAAGCAAACAAAATCTGTAGATAGAATTTCACTGTTGCCGATTGCTATCGGTACGAGTATCGCCTGCGTGTTTTCTTTTGCGGCAGTTTTTCTTGGTGCGCTACTGATCAGTAAGGAATATGTAGGGGAGGGCGGTAGTATATTTTTTCAAATAATTGTATATTTTCTGTCTGGTCTGTTAGGTAGCTTTGTGACGGGAAGATTTACCGCAACGAATAAACTCGTTGCTTGCGGTATAACGGTAATTGCGTATTGTGCAATCCTGCTTGGTTCAGCCAGTTTGTTTTTTGAAGGCATTTCTCCCAGATTTTGGATAATCATAGTTGCTGTGCTTTTGGCATTTTCGGTGACAATGTTGTGGGCGTTAAAACCTCGTACAGCCAGGAGTAGTGCAAGACGCAAAATTGCCCGTCGGTAATTTGTGCAAAACCACGAAGTGGTAGGGTGGCGCTGAAAATTTGGTAAAATGCCACAAAGAGGATGAGGAACAATATGTGGTATGCCATTTTGATTAATTTAACTACATCTTGTTTAGATGTAAATTTTGTCCATATTAGTAAAGTGTGTTAACATAACATTGTTAACATAAAAATGTGCACAATCCACAAAAAACGTAATTTTATCCATTTATTGCTTGCATTTCTTAGGGTTTTGGTGTATAGTAATCAAGCATATGTTATATCTGCAAATTTGTGCATATGGCTTTTTTGATTAACTTTAGCACCGCTTTTGCTGTTTTACTATGGAGGTTTTCGGTGTCTATTGTTATTCATCGTTTTCATAAGCACAGGAGAAATGTTTTCGGTATTTCCCTTGCTTGGATTTTTGGACTGCTTGCTGGTCTGCTTGTTGCATTACGAACCGTTACTATACATAACACTTGGACGCGCTCGCTTCAACAAAGCGAATTGTCGGTCGTTGGTTTTCTTGCAACGCTTATCTTTCCTTATTTTTTGTCTGCTATCCTGTTTAAGGTGTCGTTGTGGGAGATGATACTTCCGCTGATATTTTTAAAGGCTTTTAGCTACAGTTGGTGCGCCACTTCGATTGTATGTATGTTTGGTCATTCCGGATGGCTGTTTCGGCTATTGCTGCTTTTCTCCGATTCCTTAAGCGTTTCGTGTTTGCTTTGGTTTTGGATACGGAATTATAGCGGCAATTCTGTTAGCGGTTGGCGCGATCTGCTCCTTTGTTTTTGTTTGGTGCTGGCATTGGGGTGTTTTGATTGTTGCCTGATTTCCCCCTTTGCGGGTTATCTTTTGTTATATTATTAAGAAAGGGTAAGCGTTCTTATGTTGGATTTAATTCGGGCCTACGAAAATTATCTTTCGAAGGTAAAACAGGCATCATCCAACACAATCATCTCGTACATACGCGATATTCGTCAGTTTTCGCAGTGGCTGTATCGAACCGAGGGGTTGGACGTGATTGATGCGCAACAACTGAATATTTCCAATTTCCTCGGCTATCTGGAGGAGCAGGGACGGACAGGTGCGACAATTTCCAGAACCCTTGCCAGTCTTAAGAATTTTTATGCTTATGTAGTTTCGTCCGGCTTTCTGGAGAAAACACCTGTAACGGATATCCATATTGACAGGGGAGAGAAGAAGCTTCCGCAGGTGCTTACCGGACGCGAGATTGAGCTGCTTCTTGCGCAGCCTGTTTGTGTTGATGCAAAGGGATATCGAGACAAGGCAATGCTGGAGCTTATGTATGCTACAGGTATTCGTGTCAGCGAACTAATTGAGCTGGACATCGGCGATGTTAATCTGGAGCAGGGTATTATTAAGTGCAACAGTGACAAGAAGACGAGAATCATACCGCTTTATCCGGCAGCGCTTAAGGCGTTAAGCGCATATATAAAGGATGTTCGACGCGGGATGCTTGCTACAGCAGATGAGCAGGCCTTGTTTGTGAATATTAATGGTGTGCGAATGAGCCGTCAGGGCTTCTGGAAAATCCTGAAATATTACCAGCAGTCTGCGCACATTGATAAGGAAATCACGCCGCACACGCTGCGACACAGCTTTGCTGTACACCTCCTGGAAAATGGTGCCGACTTAGGCTCTCTGCAGGAATTGATGGGGCACAGAGATATTTCTTCCACGCAAATGTACACCCATCTTATAAATCAAAAAATTAAATCTGTATATGAAAAATGCCACCCTAAGGCATAAAAAAGACTATCGCTTCCTTGGAAACGATAGTCTTTTTTATTAAATTCCGGTCATGGCCGCCAGGACATCAACCTCGATTGGCTGAATTCCCCGAGCCATAGCCAAACCCTCCTGAATGTCAACATCACGGAAGCTGCCATCCTTTGTGCAGATAATCCGGTTCGTCTTTCCGTTAATCAGCATTTCAACGGCCAGATATCCCATCTTGGTTGCATTGACACGGTCTCGTCCGGTAGGGCAACCGCCACGTTGAATATGCCCCAGAACGGTAACCCGGGGGTCCAGGTCTACGGCGTCTTTAATTTTCGCTGCGATGTCAGCGGCAGAGCCGGCGCCTTCAGCAACCACAATCATATAATGCGTAAAGCCGTTCATTCTTGCCTGGCGGATTTTTTCCACCACATCTTCTTCAAAATCGATTTCCTTTTCGGGCACCAGTACAGCCGTTGCGCCGACAGCCAAGCCAACATACATTGCTAAGTAACCGGCATTTCTACCCATTACCTCAACAACAGAGCAGCGCTCATGGGATTGCATTGTGTCTCTGAGCTTGTCAATGCATTCTATTGCTGTGTTTGCTGCGGTATCAAAGCCGATGGAATAGTTGGTACAGCAAATATCGTTGTCAATCGTAGCGGGAATACAAATGACATTGATACCAAATTTGGATAGGGCAGCCGCGCCACGAAAAGTGCCATCGCCACCGATGGCAACAATTCCGTCTAAACCAAGAAATTTGCAAGTAGATGCAGCCCGTTGCTGACCTTCCTCGGTTAAGAATTCTTTACTTCTGGCGGTGTACAGAATTGTGCCGCCACGGTTAATAATGTGACTGATATTTTTCTCGTCCAGCCTAAGTACATCTCCGGTAATCAAACCATTGTATCCGCGCCGGATACCGTAGCACTCGATACCATGATACAGTGCGGTACGCACAACAGAACGTACACAAGGGTTCATGCCGGGGGAGTCACCACCACTTGTTAAAACACCAATTCGACGAACAGACATAAGAAAGCCTCCAAAAATTATTTTCTTTTTATATTTTAATGCCTCGATTGGGAATTGTAAAGTGTTATTCACACGAATAATGTGGAAACATTCAATTATAACAACACATCCTGCACGCAAACGTAGCAAAACCATTATTTTGTTGCCGAGCCAATCTGCCGAGGGGTAGAAGGCTTGGAAAGTTCACTCGGCAAACCTGCCGATTTTTTCTTTGAACAAAACGAACGCAACAAAATGACAGAGGTTTTGTTGCGTTAGTGGGTGTTCACAATAAAGCGGGACGGATATGACGAATATCAACCGTCCCGAGGCATAAAAAAACCCTCGGGATTTCTCCCGAGGGTTTCTAGCTGGCCTTTGGACACCCGCCAGGGTGGAGCGCTTGCGCGCCCAGGCAAACAGCCCCGCACAACTATTCTAGCGCAAATGTTCGGAAATGTCAAGCGGGATTATCCCGCTTGCTTTCCACGCGCTGCAGCTCGTCAATGAGGGCATCCGGTACTTCAAAAATGAAATCCTCCGGCTTTTTCCGGACATTCGGAAAACCGCCGGGCGTGCCTTCAAATTCGGCAAATACCTCACGGGTGACCAAATCAACGATTACGCAGGCTTTTGTTTTCGTGGTGCTTTGCAAAGCCCACAGCTGAAGCAGGGCGCATCCTAATGCGGTCATTGATGTGTCGATTTTTCCGGTTTTCTTACTAAAGCGGACAAGTCCAAATCTGTGCATGTCGTTCATATTTTGCACGCTCCTTTCTGCCTTGCGGCGTTGACCAATGAGCCGGGGAAGTCAAGGCCGCACCATCTTGCCCTTGCTTTATGCCAGGGCAAGACGGTGCGCCGTCAGGCTTGGCCTTGACCCCCGGATACAATGGGAAGACGCAGGCAGAACACAGACGGCACCAAACTCCGGGGGGGCCGCCCGCGCAGCGGGTGGGGGCCGCAGCCCCTGTGAAACAGCCCCGCGCTTCCACGGAGCCCCCAGCGGGGGCGGCGGGGACGGGAGGGGCGCAGGGGAGAACGCCGCCCAGACGGCCGCAGCAGCGCCCACAGAAGCGCTGCGAGCGTGCACGCAGCGCAACAAGAGCTCGGGGGCGGGCGAAAAAAAGCGGGGCTTGCCCCGCTACGCCCCCGAGCAAGGAGCAGGACACCCCCGAAGCCCACAGGGGCTGGGCAGGGGGGACCCGCCGACAGACGGACTGACCACAGGCGAGCCCGCACGCAGCAAGGGCAACCGAATAGGGAGCCCGCAGCGCAGAAAGGGCAAGCCAAGGTCACCGGCTGGAGCGAGAGGGGTTCGAGGGCGACGCAGGAGCCCGCAGAAAATCCCCCGAGCTCTCAAGGCGGGGGGCTGCCCAGAGGGGTGTCGAGGGCTGAAAGCCCGAGCGCAAAGCGCCTGCGGGGCGCTGGGGCTTTTGCGGACGCATTCTGCGAGGCAATGCCGAAGCAGAATAAGTGCGGACGCAAAATGCCCCATAAAGGCAGCGAAGCTGCCAAGCGCCAAATACATTCGGGGTTTGGGCGGTCGCCCAACCAAAGCAAGGCTTGTGGGTGCTGCTTGCGGGCGAAGCTACCGCATTCGCCCGCAAGCAGAGTAAGCCCACGGCTGCCTTGCTTTGGTGCTATGCACTCTCGATAGCCCACCATAGCTTGGCTGCGGAGTATCTGCAGCCAAGCTATGGTGGTGCGGGCTGACGCACTTGGAAACTGCAACAGGCTACCGACTACTGCTTGAGGTATCTACGCGGTATCACTATTTAGCGTCTGCGTTTTTGGTGCGTAGCACCAAAAACACTGACGCCCGATACGCAGAGCATTTGCCCGCGGAGAATGTGCGGGCAAATGCGACCGCATTTGCGCTGCCGCTGCTGCGAAGGCGGCGTAGCTGCCGCCGCGCAGCGGCAGCGTAGCGAGCTTGCGAGCGCCCGCTTAAGCGGGCTGCGAAGCAGCGAGCGTAGCGAAGCGAAGCGTTTTGGGGTGCACCCCTATACTTGATATTCGGACATTATTCCTTCACAGCGGGAATGTGAATAATGGCAAAATCCAAAAATGAGTTGTTCCACAACTCGAAAATTTACGTATACCCCAATGGCTTACAAGATATCGTTGTCAGCACGTCTGCAGATTTCCACCCGCCAGGGTGGGAGGTTGCTGACGATTGGGGGCAACGCAAAATGCCCCTTGAAAAGGGGGTTCGCAAGGTTGCAGACCCCGCTTTTGAGGATATGCAACGCTCAATGCGTCGAGCTCGGGGTAAACTGCGTCGGCTTGCTTTAGCAAACGACTTTCGTTGGTTTGTGACTTTAACGCTTGACCCTCAGAAGGTTGACAGTCACGACGGCAAAGCCGTTGTGCAAAAGCTGAATAGCTGGTGCTCTAATATGGTCCAAAGAAACGGACTGAAATATATTCTTGTTCCGGAACGGCACAAGAAAGGTGGTATCCATTTCCACGGCTTTTTCAACGATGTTGTGGAGTTTTCCGACAGCGGACATACCGACAGCCAAGGTCATAAAATTTTCAATCTTCCTCAGTGGACACTGGGTTTCACTACGGCTATCGAATTATACGACGATTATCATAAGGCTGTCGGGTATGTCTGCAAGTATGTCGGAAAACAAGGGGAAAAACCTGCGGGCAGATGGTATTATTCAGGCGGTGGTTTGAATGAACCAAAGGTCATTTATGCTGACTTGGATTTTCAAGACTTTGTCGCAGAAAATCAGGGGAAATGCTTTGAATTCGAGGTACCCGGCAAACGGCTTGCCGTTATAAATGGATACACAGAAAGTACTTGAGCAAGTACAAATGAAAGGGGGTGTTGCTATGCTTTATGGTCGTTTTGTGGTCCTGATTGATTTGTGTATTAAACTGCTGAATATGGTCAAAAGGGAAGTTATGAAGGAGCAAGCTGAATTGCTTGCGGTGTTCGCTGAAAATAACGACGCGGGGGAAGATGTCGAAGATGTGGATTGACATTTTTCGGAAAGTAAAATCCCGGAAAATCCCCGCGTAAGCGGTGGGTTTTCCGGGATTTTCGGGAAAAACGTTCTTACAGAAAAGAGGGGGAACAAGTGAAAACGGAATATCTTATGGATAGGGAAATGGAGTTGGTGCTTTCCGCACTTATGCCTGAAAATCGCCTGATTATGCGCCTTTGCATGCATACAGGGCTTCGGGTGGGTGACGCGCTGTGCATTACCACTCAGCAACTGGAACATAGGCGGTTTTCGGTGTTGGAGCATAAGACAGGGAAACGTAAAACCATAACACTACCAGATACCCTGCTTAGCGATTTACGCGAACAGGGTAGGGGAAGTGTGTTCGTTTTCCCGCATAGGTCAAAGCCTGACCAGCATAGAACGCGTCAGGCTGTCTGGGCTGATGTGAAGAGGGCAGTTAAGGCGTTCCGCCTTAACGTGAACGCTGGAACACATTCAGCCCGTAAGGCTTTCGCGGTTGACCTTATGCGGAAATATGGTGACATTGAACGCGTAAAAAATGCCCTCAACCATTCTAGCGTTGAGGTCACGTTGCTTTATGCTATGGCTGACGCGCTCCGGAATGAACGGCACAAAGTGCCGAGAAAAAGACGGAGCAAGTCAGGCTAAGCCGGGGCTGAAAATCAACTCGGAATTGACAAAGCGTTCGGGCGGGTGTATACTGACAGTGACACTTACGAAAGGAGCACCGCAGAAGTCCCGCCAAACCTTACGACCACAAACGCCAACAAAACCATTATTTTGTGGGTCGGGAAGACCCGTATGCGTTCATTGGCTGAACTCAGCCAATGATTTATTTTGAAGACAATGAACGCAACAAAATAAAAATTTTGTTGCGTTCGTTGTAAAGATGTGTTATACTATCAATAACAAGGACGTTTAGAACAATTCGTCTAATAAAATATAATAATGTATTAGTTCCCAGTCCGGTTTTATGCCCAGAGCATCAAAAAGCATCTCGTCCTTAAATCCGGGATATTTCTTTCCATCATATACGCCATTATAATTATTAGACAAGCTTCTGTATACCAGTGCAATATCTTGCCACCGATCCGCTGTACCGGACCGGCCAAGGTCAATTAAACCTGTAAGTCCTTTGTTATTTAGAAATATATTTGGAAGGCAAAAATCTCCGTGTGAGATGACTGCTGTTTCTTCCGGCTTGTTAACAATTAGCCAATTAAGTAATTCTTCGGGATTTTTAAAGCCGTTTTGACCGAATGTATCCGGTTGTGCATCCTCAATGCTGACATTACCTGAAATTACATTATCTTCAGCGTGGCGCAGTCGTTTATCCAACGACCAGCTGCATGGACAATCCTCCGTTGGAATGCTCCACAATTTATGTAACGACTCAGCAAGTAATTCTACCTGTTTTACCGGATTAGACATATATTTTTGATCGCAGCTCATAATGCCTTCGCATTTTGTCATTAGAATATATGAACACTCGTTTTCGATAGTATGTTCGATTATGTTCGGCACTGGGATTTTGCCTTTTAACCATTGCAGCATCTGAATTTCGTTGTCTGCTTCAATGGAAACTGGCTGAATCTTCAGAACCACACTATCGAACAAATATACTCCTGCGTCAGATTTTCCAATTCTATCCGTTTGGAAGTCATTTTGTTTTATAAATTGTTCAAATATCTTAGGAAAATACATTGTAAATCACCATTTTGGAGGTATTTTTTATGCAAAAATATTCAGATTGTCCTATGGTTTTGCGTGATTTTTTGGTCTACCATGAAACAATTAAGGGTCAATCACCGCAAACCATACATGAGTATTATTTAGATTTGAGGATGTTTTTTCGTTTTATAAAGCTTATGCAGAATGATATGCCAATTCAAACAAAATTAGAGGACATTCCCATAAAGGACGTTGATATTGCGTTCGTTAAAGGCATCACAACATCGGATATATTTGATTTTTTATTATATCTTGCAAATGACAGAGTTGTTGATGCAGATAAACCATATGCGGAAAAGGGTGTCTCCCCTACTACCCGCGCTCGAAAACTTTCAGCGCTAAAATCCTTTTATAAATACTTAACTGTTCGAACCAAGCAGCTGGAAGAAAACCCGGTTGCAGACTTGGAGTATCCAAAATTAAGAAAAAGCTTGCCCAAATATCTGACATTGGAACAATCTTCCAAATTATTACAAGCTGTTTCTGGTCAAAATCAGGCGCGGGACTATGCAATTTTGATGCTTTTTCTCAATTGTGGGATTCGCAGAAGCGAATTGGTTGGTTTGAATATGACCGATGTGTATGAGGATAGAATTCGTGTTGTCGGTAAGGGCAATAAAGAACGTATTGTTTACTTTGGCGCCTCTTGCAGAAAAGCCATTGACGCATATTTAGCAGAACGAAACAAGCTGGTCCTGACAGACAATCGTGCATTGTTTGGTTCACGGAACGGTAATAGGATCAGTGTTGATGCTGTTCACGCATTGGTGAAAAAAGCATTTTTGAAGGCGGGCTTGGACGCAACGCAATTTTCTGCGCATAAACTGCGCCATACGGCAGCAACTATGATGCTATCAGGCGGTGTGGATGTAAAAACCGTACAGGAAGTTCTTGGTCACGAGAACTTAAATACTACACAGATTTATACCCATATCGAAAACACTGAGCTTAAAATCGCAGCTGAAGCCAATCCCCTATCTAAGCTGGATTTTTCTGAGGAATAATCCATTACAATACGAATTCAACTGCCTCCAACAAGTTTTTTACTCTAAAAACAGTCAATCCCTGCGGAATTTCCAATTTATCTGAACCAAATTTCGGTATGATGCATTTTGTGAAACCCTGTCGGTAAACCTCGGTTAATCGTTGGTTCATATGGGAAACAGAACGGATTTCTCCGGTTAAGCCAATTTCGCCAATTGCAACCAAATCGTCTGGAATAGGCTTGTCCCGATAGGAAGAAGCAACTGCCAGCGCAACCGGTAAATCCGCACCGGGCTCATCCAGGTAAAGACCACCAATAACATTGATATAAGCATCAAATGCGCTAAGCTTTAACATTGCCCTTTTTTCTGCAACCGCCAGCAATAGCGCTGCGCGGTTAAAATCAAAGCCGTCAGCAGTTCTTCGGGGCACGTTAAAAGAGGTTTTTGCAACAAGGGCTTGTACCTCTGCCAAGACCGGTCTTGTTCCCTCCATTACGCAGGCAACGCAGGTGCCAGAGGCGCCATGCGGTCTTCCCTGTAGCAGCATTTGCGATGGATTTGGTACCTCTACCAAACCTGTGTCAATCATTTCGAACACACCGATTTCATTCGTTGAGCCGAAACGGTTCTTTGCTGCCCGCAATAGACGGTATGGAGAATTGGAATCTCCTTCAAAATACAAAACGCAGTCTACCATATGCTCCAGCACCTTGGGTCCGGCAATGGCACCGTCCTTGTTTATGTGGCCTACAACAAATACGGTAATTCCCTGTGCTTTGGATAGCTGCATAAGGCTTATTGTGCAGTCCTTAACTTGTGAAACACTGCCCGGCGTTGATTCGCTTGCTTCGTTATATAAGGTTTGTATGGAATCCACAATTAAAATATCCGGATTCAAATTATCTACAGTTTCCAAAATTTCAGAAAGTCTGGTTTCGGACAGAATGTACAGGTCATCTGATGCCACACCAATACGCAAAGCACGCATTTTCAGCTGCTTTTCACTTTCCTCACCGGATACGTACAAAACCTTGCGCTCATCACAAAGACTTTTGCAAATTTGAAGAAGTAATGTAGATTTACCAATTCCGGGCGCACCGCCGACCAATACGAGTGAACCTGCAACCGCACCTCCACCAAGCACTCTATTCAGTTCTCCGATGCCTGTGGAGAACCGAATTTCTTCATTGGTGTCCACTTCGTTCAGGCGTACCGGAACTCTGCTTTGACCGACGCCAACTCTTTTTGTTAGAGTGTTTGGCTTTTCGATGTGTTCCTGTAGTGTGTTCCATTGCCCGCAGGATGGGCATCTTCCCTGCCATTTCGGCGTTTCATTACCACATTGCGTACAAAAATATACAATCTTCGATTTTGCCATTTCCGTTCTCCTTATGTGACTTTGATATTATTATAACAGCACGAAGAATGGCGGTCAAGTCATTGCGTTTTCTTTAAGAAAAGAACTGAGCGTTGCGGCAATCACACAGCACAGTTTTTTCTGATATCCAGCATTACGTAGCAAGCTTTCCTCTTCCGGGTTTGACAAAAAACCACACTCTATTAAAATGCCTGTAGTTTGAATGTTTTGCATCAAATATACACCATCAGCTTTTTTGGCTTTTCGAATACTACCCGGATTGAGTGTTGCTACAAAATTATTTTGTAGCAGCTTTGCCAGGGCTTCACTCTCCCCTATCCGATTATAAAACACCTGGGCACCCCTGTATTTATCTACCGGAAAGTGATTTTGATGTATACTGACAAGAAGCGCGTTATCTGCTTCGTTGACTATCTGCACCCGATTTTTCAGGTCAGATATTTTTTTTGCAGCAATGGTAGTACTTCCTTCCGTATAAATGGATTCATCGGTGGTTCTGATCATTTTTGTCTTATGGCCCATTAGTTGAAGCAAGTCGTTTAGGCGTAATGCGATTTCTAAATTGATGTTGCTTTCCATCACCCCGGTGCATGATGTTGCACCGGTATCCACACCACCATGCCCGGCATCAATGATGATACAAACCCTGTCTGAAGGTTCTGCGTCTTCTGTCATTACCGTAACCGCTTTATCACCTAGGAATGCACACAGAAACAAGAACACCAATATAATTGCATATGCCGGTGTGAGTTTAACAAGAATATGATTTTTCAACGCAAACACCTCTTTAAATGTTATGCAAGGCATCAATGCAAATGAACATATTTCGAAAATTCGGCATAGTATGCCAAGGAACGACAGTTCCAAGGATATATGATTGGAGGAAACAACGTTGGAAAAGCGACAGAGCATGGAGCGTTATTCTGAGGGACGGCTTCCGGCAATGGCACCCTTGGCCAACCCATACGTTCCATTTCAATTGGAGAACCCGCCAAGATATGAGGCATCCAAGGCGTTGGTGCGAGGAACGCTCTTCCCCGGTCTGGACCTGCCCTTGTTAGGGATGGTTAACAAAAATGAATTACCAGTAACTCCCCTGACTCAGCTGCAGACCATGGCGTTTATGATACAGGAATTAGCACTGTATCTGGACACGCACAGAGATGATATGGAGGCCTTGGAGGTCTACAGAAGCTACCAGAAAATGTACCAGGATGCAAAGAAGGAATACGAGAAAAACTGCGGACCGCTAACCCATATGACCCACAATGAAGGCCCATACAGATGGTTGGATGAGCCTTGGCCCTGGGAATATGCAAAAAATCGTGAGGTGTAATCTATGTTTATTTATGATAAAAAGCTTCAGTACCCTGTTAAGATAGATAAGCCGAACCCCAAGTTAGCATCTGTGATTATCTCTCAGTATGGCGGTCCAGATGGCGAGCTTGGGGCTTCACTGCGGTATTTATCCCAAAGATATTCGATGCCCTTCGACGAGCTCAAAGGACTCTTAACAGATATCGGCACGGAGGAATTGGGCCATCTGGAAATGGTTGGTGCTATTGTGCACCAGCTGACCAGAAACCTGAAGGATTCGCAAATACAGGATTCTGCCTTTGCGCCGTATTTTGTTGACCACACCACAGGGGTCTATCCACAGTTTGCCTCCGGTACACCGTGGAATGCGGCTACAATTGCAGTCAAAGGTGACCCTATTGCGGATTTAACAGAGGATTTGGCAGCAGAACAAAAAGCCCGCGTAACCTATGATAACATTCTGCGACTGAGTGATGATCCCGATGTGAATAACGTGATTAAATTCCTCAGGGAGCGTGAGATTGTGCATTTTCAACGCTTCGGAGAAGCATTGCAGTTACTCCGTGAAAAACTGAACCAAAAGAATGTATACTATATGAACCCATCCTTCGATATGTAATTTGAGGAAGAAAATCGCTATGATCGGCTTATGCCAATCATAGCGATTTTTACAAATAAATCAAGAAATTCTGGTTGTAAGTGAATTTGCAAGACCAATCATGCACGCAGTATTATCAAACGCACTAAGTGCGGCGATTGCTTTTTTTGTGTGATAACGTACAAGCCGGTCACATTCCTCAAGCCCATATAGATGCACAAAGGTGTTTTTACCCACATCGGCACCAACAGCCTTGCCCAAAGTCGACGCATCGCCTATAACATCCAGAATATCGTCACGGATTTGGAATGCAAGACCTAAATTACTTGCAAAGTCACCGGCAGCAGCCAATTGCTCCCTGGTGCCTCCGGCGGCCAATACTCCCAATATGCAGGCGGCGCGGATGAGAGCTCCGGTTTTTCTGCTCTGAATATCCAGTACTTCCTGGTCTGTACACAAACGCTCTTCACTCTGTATGTCCAATACCTGACCGCCAACCATTCCCAGCTCTCCTGCACAATCAGAAAGAACAGAAACTGCATCAATGCGAACCTGTGCAGAATAATCCGCCTTCGCCAAATAGGAAAAAGCAGCAGTCAGCAACGCATCACCGGATAAAACCGCAATTGCCTCCCCGTAAACCTTGTGATTGGTCAGGCGACCACGACGGTAATCGTCGTTATCCATACAAGGCAGATCGTCGTGGATAAGGCTGTAGGTGTGGACCATCTCCACTGCTGCGGCAAAATGGGAAGCTTTCTTCCAATCTCCACCGCACATTCTGCAAAAATCATAAACAAAAATCGGGCGTAGTCGCTTTCCACCAGCCAGCAGGCTGTAGCGCATGGCAGAAAAAAGGGTTTTCTGAGGCTCTGAATCGTATTGAAAGCACTTTTCTTGAAAAAAGGCTTCAATATATTCCCGATACTCATTTAAAAGCTCCTGCATATCAAGGCTCATAGTCAAACACCTCTTCCACAGGCGTTCCGTCGGAGCCTGCAGATATTTTCGTTACCTGGAGTTCTGCATTATCCAACAGCTTACCACAGCGGGCAACCAATGCAGTGCCCTCCTGGAACAGTTTTAATGATTCCTCCAAAGGAACGTCACCACGCTCCATAGCACGAACAATTTGTTCCAGTCTTTGCATATTCTCTTCAAAGGTCTTGTTATCCTTATTCATAGCGCATCCTCCCTCTTATCCAAAATTTCTGCTGAGATAATTCCGTCTTTCAGCCGGATATCAATTGGCGTGTTTTTAGTTACCTGTTGTATCGAGTGCACAACTGCTCCGTCGCAGGATTGCACCATTGCGTATCCTCTTGACAAAACCTTTAATGGACTCATTGCATCCAGCTTTGCGGTCAGGGAAACAAAATTCTGCTTTTTCTTGCTGACAAATTGTGTTCCGGCTGAAATTAGCCTTGTCTGCATATGTGCAAGCGTGTCCCGCCGTAGGTGAATATATTTCGCCGGACTTTGAAGCGTGGTACTGCCTGACAGTGCATTTAATTGCTGTCTTGCAGTTCGAAGCTGTCTTAAAAGAAGGGTTTGCATTCTGTCCGTTGCACTGTCGAGAACCTGTCGTAATGCATTTTGGTCCGGCACAGCCAGCTCTGCTGCATTCGACGGAGTGGCTGCTCGTAAATCCGCAACATAATCAGAAATTGTTACATCCGGCTCGTGCCCAACCGCAGAGATAATCGGGATTTTGGATTGATAAATGGCATTGGCCACACGTTCATCGTTAAATGCCCATAAATCCTCAAGAGAACCACCGCCTCTACCGACAATCAAAAGGTCAGCAAGCTGAAAATGATTGGCATAAGCGATGGCATTTGCAATTTCGCCTGGCGCTTCAACACCCTGGACACGAACAGGCAACAACACTGCTTTTGTTAATGGATAACGCTTGTTTAGAATGCGAAGCATATCGTGAATTGCAGCGCCGGCAGAGCTGGTAATAATTCCAATGACTCCGGGATATTGCGGAAGCTTTTGCTTATGCTCCGGATTAAATAGCCCCTGTGCAGCAAGCTTTGCCTTCAGCTGTTCAAACGCTGCGTGCAGGTCCCCTACCCCATCCAATGCCAATGCCGAGCAATAAAGCTGATATGCGCCGTCTCTGGGATAGACAGAAATCTTGCCCATAGCAATGATTTTCATTCCGTTCTCCGGACGGAAACGCAAGCGTAATGCGCTGCCTTTAAACATAACGCACTTTAAACTGGAATTCTCGTCCTTTAGCGTAAAGTAATGGTGGCCTGAGGGATAGACCTTATAGTTGCTAATCTCACCGCGTACAGCCAGCGCAGTCAAAGCTGGGGTGCTATCCATCAAGGTGCGGATATATTCATTTATTTGGGTGATTGACAGCACCTGCTGATCCATATTACCCCTCCTGACAGCGGTAGGTTAAAACTGCGACGCCCATAGCGTTATCTGTTGAAAATTGCGGCTGACAAAAAATCGGAGATATCTCCCCCAACTCTCTGCGCAGTATCGAGTTGGAAGCAACACCACCGGAAAAAACAACCGGTAAGCCTGGATAAATCTTCAGGGCATTCTTTGTTGCCTTCAATACGCCTGCACAAACGCTGCGCAACGCATAGGCAGCTGTATCTGCCTGATTTTTGCCAGTATCCCAGTACTGCTGTACCTTGTTTTGTACACCGGAAAAAGAAAATTCCAGAGCGTTACATTTAACGGAGAAAAAATCAGAATGAGTGGCATTGGCACTTATTGTGTCCAAATGCTTTCCCGCAGGAAAAGGTAAACCCAAAAGCTGACCGGTTCTGTCGATTAGCTGACCGGCAGAAATATCCGTTGTGCCACCAATCCTTGTGCATCTCACATTACGGTTATCCGGCTCTACCAACAATAGTTCCGTTGTTCCTCCGGACAGATGCCATGCCAAAAAGGGCTGGTCCATAAGCTCCGGTCTACCTGCGCTCCACAGAGATGCTGCCACGTGACCCTGTTGATGGGAGCATTCCACCATAGGCACGTGCAGCGCATCTGTCAGAAGTTTGGCATGACTATACCCAACCATAAAACAGGGCATATAGCTGCCCTTTACCGCTCTGGGGCGGGTGCTGACACCAATTGCAGTAATTTCACTGACATCGATATTGCAAAACAGCCTGCCGGAAAGCTCCGGCAGGCTTTTGGTATGGTGAAAAACGGCATCGCTTTGCCGAAGCCCAAGTTCACCGGGCTTCACGGGCAAAAGCTGGGAGTAATTTGTGCCGGAAACACCGTCAAAATATGCAATTGAGGTAGTGTAATTACTGGTATCAAAACCAATTACGCTCATTTTTGTACCTCTTGCGTTAAGCTGCGGGCGAAAGCACCGAGAATGCCGTTCACAAATGCGCCGGTATCATCACCGTCATACATCTTGGCAATTCGCACTGCTTCCGAAATGGCAACACCGGTGGGAACATCTGCAAGATAGAGTATCTCGAAGATTGCCAGCTGTATAATGGCACGTGTCAGCTTGGAAATGCGACGGACATCCCAACCGATAGAGAATTTTTGGATGTAGCCGTCGAGTTCCTCCAGGCGATTTGCCACACCGCCCACAACCGTATCCAAATAGGCTACTTGCTTGCCGGACGGCATTTCCGTATAAATCTGATTTTCACCGGAAAGCAAGGCATAATAGTCCTTGTTCAACCGTGTGGCAATTATTTGTGCAGGTTCCTCACCGGTGAATTCCCGACCATAAATTAAATGTACTGCCAGTTCTCTGGCATCTGCTCTTGTCATAAATGCTCCTTATTGACGGATGATACCACAGACATTGATATTCACAGAAGTAACCTTCACGCCGGCAGTGGATTCAATGGCGGAAGAAACGGCCTCCTGGACAGCCTTCGCAACGGCAACAACACTTTCTCCATAGCCGATATTTACGTTGCAATCAATACTCAACTCATTTTCATTAGAGATTGCAATCTTGATTCCCTTAGCCCAGGCCTTCTTTCCGATTTTTTCAGCAATATCGGAGCCGGGCTTTACGCTCAGACCTACAATGCCCTCAACTTCGCTGACCGCATTGGCAACAATGGAAGCGATTACGTCCTCAGAAATCAGAACGTTTCCATTCTCCTGAACCTGCGTGATGTACTGCTTGTTATCAGCCATTCCAAATACCTCCTGAATAGCGTCACCTATCGTAACGCATTTTGTTTATTGTAACACAAATCCGAAAAAATACAACTGTTTTTCTTTCAAGTATTGAAAAACCCCAAAGGCAAATACCTTTGGGGTATGTTTTACAGGACCTCAACAACGTGAATATCTTCTATCGTGTAGGAAGACTGTGTCATTACAATATCAGCTATGACAGCAACATCAGGCTTTTCCAAGCCACCCTCCGGAGATGCAACGGCTACCGATACACCCTCGTCACTAATATAAGCAACGCAGTCCGTATAACCCTTCGCAATCACAAGACTTTCAATTTGCGCTTCGCAAAGAGCCACCTGAACAAGCTCCTCCAGCTTCTTATTGGATTGCGCTGCTTCAGCATCTTCGCTGTATGCCATTGCCTCCTGCAGTATGCTCACGGCACTGTCCCGTGCCTCCTGGCGAGATAAACGAACTGCTGCAAAATAATCTGTAATTGTTGTGTCGTTTACTTCTGTGTCAACTGACAAGGTACTACCGTCGTTCATCACTAACATATCCGCCGACATAAGCTTTTCCTCATTTAGGGTGTCGGTCAGGTTTGCGGTGGTTTGGTCCTCGGTGTACAGCCAGTTGACATAGATTCCTGCACACACCGTCACCAAAACAGCGCCTGCCACCAGGTTCTTTTTCCATGTTTTCATAAATTTTCCTCCATTCATTTCATTTTCAATACTGTTATGCAATGCGTACCTATTCCAATCAGCCTGGAAACTGCATTGATGATATCGTATCTCACACTGGGGTTATCTGCACCCTGACATAAAATAATGGCGCCTCTGTATGTAGCCGGTACAACTTGCTTTATAAGTCCCGTTTCATTACGTTCAGCGTCGGTCACGGTCACGGTATCTGTACGGACTGTGACATTGCTACCATCATTTGCACTGTCTTCGTTTGTTTGGTATAAGGTTTCTTCTCCGTATTGCTGTGTTAAGATGACCTGTACCTCCCCTGCCCCCTCCACGCAGCTGAGAACGGATGCTAATCTATCTTCAAATTCAACCTCCAATTTGTAGGTTGAGGCTTTTGCCTCAGAAACCTTTTCTTCTGCATTCATAGGAATAAGCATCAAGGCTAATCCGATTGTTAAAATCAATGCCGCATACTTATATTTCTTGAGAAATGCTGCTGTTTTTTCCAATAGTGATTTTACTGCCATATTTGTTGCTCCTTGGGTATCCCGATTTCCTCTGCCAGAAACGATTGCAGCACTTGCTTATTATAGGGGGAAACAGCGCCTTGGATTGTTACGGAATCCGGCGCAGGTGGTAAATCCTCTGTCAGGTAAACATTCACGTCCACATCCAGCTGTAATGCAGACGCTTTGTCCAAAATATATGCTTCCAGATTTTCCTTTATGATTTTGTGCATCTCATCCCTGGCTATATTTTTTCCTGCATCAACGGCATATGACGAATCCAGAGAAACATCCTTATAAAAACGCATATAATCCCGTATTTCCAATTTTAAAACCGGACGTAGCATTACAAGCGCCAGAAAAATGCCGCACACAAGACGGATGACGGAATTGTTGCCGCCCTTCATCCTGACTACGGAGGTAACAATTCCCACAATTATGGATGCAGCAACAAGGGACATTAAGTATTGGCGTACTAGCTCCAATCAACCAACCCCCTTCATAAAGCAAACTGTGCTTACAATGTGCAGTAAGCAAACAGTTCCTGCCATGGCTAGCAGAATGCCCATAATCGAGGTGAAATTTTCAATCAGCTTACCGGATGCTTTGTCACCTAAAACGGCGCACACAGCCGCTGTGAGCTTTAAAAGAATATAGTGTAGGGCGATTTTAAGAAAAGGTGTAATACATATGGCGATGAATGCCAGCATACCTCCAACTCCGGCTGCGTTCTTCATGGTGCGAACACTGACAAGAATTGCTTCCGACGCATCGGACATCACACCGCCCACCACCGGGACGAAACCGGATAGCGCAAGCTTTGCAGCCTTAACGGAGGCGGCATCAACGGTACCGCTTACAACACCGGTTATTCCCAAATATCCGGTAAACAGATATAAACTGATTTTCAGGCTCCAGGTCATTAACCATTTTATAAAATCCTTCAGGTTTTTCAGCACATTCTCCCCTGTCGCACCTTCTGCGATACACAACACAAGAAAAATGTATATCATTGGCACTATCAGTTTTGTAATACCTGTCGACAAAAGGGTATTAAAAACAACTGTTCCCGCATACAATCCGGTAGCAGAGGTAATTCCTCCTTCAGCCGCCAGTGCGGTTGTCATCACCGGTAGAAATAGCTTTCCGTATTCACACAGCTGATTTATCGTACTTACACCTAGCTGAATAAAGGTATTGGAAGGCTTGATTAGCAGTACAGCAATGCATATTGTACTGGCCAGACGAACTGTTTTTTCCGCCATGGGCTTATAACACCCAAAGACGGAACAAACCATAACTACAGAAATCAGTCCAGCGCAAATGCCGGCTGCTTGCGTGATATCCGGTCTTAAATTTGAAATTGCCTCTTTAAAAATATACCATATGTCCTCGCCGAAGCTCGTGGACTCTTCAGGAAGCAAGTCCTGTGCGCTACCTTCTACCGGCGGCGCGGTAAATTCCTCGGCTTTTACCGGAACTGTAATGAGGACTACCAGAAACAGCAACATCAAAATTCGCTTCATATTGTCACCAATATTTCTTCAATTAGCTCCATAAGACTTGTAAATAAGGGAACACACAACCATAAAATGACACCGGAGGCTAAAATTTGAATGGTTTTACCCATGGAGCTGTTGCCGGAATCCTGACATATGTGCTCCACAATCTCCGAAATCAGCGCAATTCCGACGGATTTAAGCAATATTTCAACCGTCTGGGTATCCAGGCTCCCCACTGTGCGCAATTTCTCAACTAACTCAAATACAGGTTCAAGATACGTTATGGCAATAACTGTGACCATTACACAGACACCAACGCTGAACAAAATCGAAAAGTCCTTATTTTGCTTTGCCAATACTAAGTAGATTACCAATGCTGCCAGAACGCAACCGGTTGTTTTCAAAAATGTATCCATTAGAAACCAAACAGTGACTTCACCAAATCGAACAAATCCGCAATTTCTTTTGCAATCATCATCAATACAACCACAAGTGCAGCCAATGTTGTCATAGTGGCCTGCTCATCACGGCCGGACCGTGACAGCACCTGATTGAGTATGGATGTAATAATCCCTATGGCTGCAATTTTAAATATCAAATCAATATCCATATTAAACAAACAGGATAGCTAAGGCAGCACCTGCGCAGATGCTAAGTGTTTGGTAGCTGCGAAGCCTTATGTCCTGATTCTCTGTGCTTTGCGCTAAGATACTCTCGACCTCTTTCTGGATGGTCTTCAGTCCTTTGATCTGACCATCTATATCAAAACGACCAAGCTCACGACCAAGCAAAAGAAGAATTCCTTTTGTTTTTTCCGGCAGCCCTTTTGTTCGTGCCACTGCAGCAGCCATACAGGTGTAAACCTCGGGAGATATCTGGTATTCAAGCTCCTCGGCAAAGGCAACAAATAACTTTGACAGACACTCCTCGCAGACCTGCGCTGATTTCCTGCATAGTTCTGATAACGGAGTTAAGTGGTACTGTAATTCACATTCAAAAAATAAAAGTGCAGATAGTGTGCTCCGCAAATAACGTACCTCCTTGCGATGCATAAAGGAAAACAAAAAGCCGAACCCACCACATCCAAGGATAATCAATATTCCGCCTAAAAGCTTTAGTGTCATTTGCATAACCTCTCCCCTGTCCAGGTTTTATCAAAATTCATAATTAGCAACGTATCAAAAACACCGCTGTCAATAAGCGGTTTATATATCGGTCTGTTTAGTAAGTCCTGCTTGCATCCCGCATGCGCCGTTGCCAGCAGCTTCACACCGCACCACCCGGCGTGGAGCAGTGCTTCACAATCTTCCTCTGCTGTAATTTCATCCACGGCAATGGTGTGTGGTGTCATATTTCTTAAAAGGATTTCGATACCTTTCGGTTTGCTGCATCCGGATAAAACATCCGTATGCTTGCCGGGATAAAAACAGGCTTGTCCATTCGCAGTTGGAAATATCTCTTCACGCTCGTCTACTACGGAAACAAATTCTCCTCGAACATCCGATAGCTGACGGATATAGTCCCGTAATAATGTGGTTTTTCCAACACCCGGTGCGCCGATGATAAGAACAGAACCATCATACCTTAATGCTTTTGAGGCAATATTTTGAAAATCTCTGGCGACACGAATACAAACAGATGTCGGTATCCTGATGCCATGCATAGTATCCTTTGATACTGTACATTCTCCGCATATCCCAACACGGTGACCTCCCGGTGCTGTAATATACCCTTTGGAAATTGTGGTAGCTGCCCATGGGGAATATCGGGATGTAACGTTGATGCAGAAGCTAAGGTCTTCAGCAGAAATCATCCTTGAAAATTTAATAGTTTCTTTGCAACCAACAAATTCTGGGTATTGATTGATGCGTAGCCTGATTTCCTGAAGATAGTCTCTCCCAAATTTATCAACATCGCTTCGCATCCACACAGGTAATATGTTAATCAAGGACTCCCATGCACATTTCATTGCGATCACTCCCACTCAAGACTATGCTGTGGGGACAGGCATATGCAAAAAAATAGCCGACAGCATTTGCTGTCGGCTATTTTTAGAAATTATTCCTCGTCAAAAGTATCATTAATTTGAGAAACATCATCAAACTCAAGCTGTTGACCGCCGTTTTTCATCGCATTCCATTGCTCTTTTGTAACAAGAATTGCTCTGGGCTTGCTACCGGCAAAGGGACCTACAATCCCCTTTTCCTCCATTTCGTCTACAATTCTTGCAGCGCGGGCATATCCAAGTTTTAGTCTGCGCTGAAGCATCGAGACAGATGCCTGTCCTGTTTCCAGAATGATATCTACAGCGGCCGGGAGCATTTCGTCACCGGACAATTCATCAGCACTGCTCTCAACAACACCGGATGTCCCTTTACTTTCGGCCTGTTGCGCCTTCTTTTCAATCTCGTCCATTACTTGCTGGTCATAAACGGTTTCGAAATTCGATTTCACGTAGTTTGCAACAGCCTCCACCTCGGGATCGCTGACAAAGCAGCCTTGTACACGACGAGGCTTACCGTTTCCGATTGGCGCATAAAGCATATCGCCCTTGCCAACAAGCTTTTCTGCGCCCTGTGTATCCAAAATAATTCTGGACTCCATCGCGGAAGCAACCGCAAAAGCAATTCTTGAAGGAATGTTAGCCTTCATAAGACCGGTGATTACATCTGCAGAAGGGCGTTGTGTTGCAATAACAGGTGAATGCCTGCGGCACGGCCCATTTGGGCAATGCGACAAATGGATTCTTCAACCTCCTTTGCGGCAACCAGCATCAGGTCAGCCAATTCGTCAATAATCACAACTACCTGAGGTAGCTTCTTCCCGTCGATTTCCTGGCTGTCAATAATGCTGTTGTAGGATTCCAAATCACGAACACCGGCATCGGACATTGCTTTATATCTGCGCATCATTTCCGTTACAGCCCACTGCAGCGAGCCTGCCGCTTTTTTAGGATCGGTCACCACAGGAATCAGAAGGTGTGGAATTCCATTATATATACCCAACTCCACCATCTTAGGGTCAACCATAATAAGCTTTACATCCTCAGGACTGGCTTTATACAGAAGTGAGATGATGATTGAATTCATACATACGGATTTACCGGAACCGGTGGTACCGGCAATCAGCATATGGGGAAGCCGGGAGATATTACCAACGATGCAGCTGCCGCCAATATCCTTACCCACAGCAAATGCAGACTTGGATTTAGCCTTGTTAAACTCTTGAGAATCAATTACCTCACGCAAGGAAACCATCGTCACCGCACGGTTAGGCACCTCAATGCCCACAACGGAAATCTTTCCGGGAATTGCTGCGATACGTACACCGGTTGCACCAAGGCTTAATGCTATATCGTCGGCTGCGGATGTGATTTTACTGAGCTTAACACCCTTAGCGAGCTCTACCTCATACCGGGTAACGCTGGGACCACGTGTTACATTGATGATATGCGCATCAATCTTAAAGCTGGCCAGTGTTTCGTTTAAGCGACGGGAATTCTCTCGCATTTCCGCTGTACCGTCCATTGCTCCCTCAGAGGGCAGCTTCAGCAGGTCAATGGGCGGGAAAGAATATTCCGGCTTTTCCAGCTGCTCTGCTTGCGCAATTTCTATAGCCACCTCAGCAGCAGCCAGCTCGGAATCCTGTTTTGTAACTTTTTCCTTTGCGACGGAAGAAAGCGCCTCCTTCACAGGTGTAGTTTCGAAAGTCTCATCGGTTTCCAGTGGGGGCATGACGGCAGGCGCCTTCTCCAAAGGCTTGTTAGAAATTGGGATAATCTCTGGGTCTACATGGTCTTGCGCAGGAGTGTTCGTTGCTGCAGCAGCAACCGGGTCCTCCACATCCGCATCAATCTGACTGATGATTTCATTGAGCTTTTCCTTCTTCTGGGGAACCGCAGTTGCGGCAACTGCCTCTTCCTCCTCTAAACGTGCTTGCTCAGCCAGCAGGCGCTGACGCTCTAAATAAGCAATCCGTTTATTGGCAATATGATTCACAACAACCGCAGCCGGCTCCTCACGAGTCTCGGGCACATCCTCAAACTCCGGACGTGGACGGTTTTTGATTGCCCGAATAATGCTGGGAATGGTAATCTGCATACCGCCCAATAGGAGGATTAGTCCGGCAATCACAAGTACAATATAAGAAACAATCGGCCCGCAGAGCAGTTTAATTAGGATAGCGATGCATCCGCAAAGTAATCCTCCGGTGGTGCCGTCTGTACCGCCAATATAAAGCTCCTGAACAAAAGCAAAGCCACTGGGAAGACCCTGTGGGTTTATGGCGAGGTGCGCAATGCAGCCACAGGTTAAAACAAAGGACACAAGGAAGATTGTTCGTGCCTTAATCGGTCTTTTTCCGCTAAATGCATGGATGATGAATATGTAAAGAAGTGCGGGAATTGCTACAACAAAGCCCGTTTTTCCGATCAAGCCGTGAATTAGGTTGTTTAAAAATGCCAGAATAACCCCTTCCGGTAAAAGGAAAGCAATCAGGAAGAGTATAAAAAGGCTAAGAGATACCACGGAACTAATCACACGAACAGGAATATCCCTGGTTTTTTCATTGGCGGGCTTTACGCTTTTCCCTTTGCCGTTTGTCTGCGTTTTGGAAGTTCTCTTCTTGTTTTTAGATTTGGAAGCGGCAAGTTCCGCTTGGGATTTATGTACTTTATCGGCCATAATGAACCTCCTCAAACAGCGAATAAGTATAATAAAAATGTTAGCAGCGCAGCGCCCCAGCTATAATAGGCAAATCCGGAAAATCCGACACGCACCATAACAAGGCGAACCAGCTTAATTGCGCAATAGCCTCCGGTAAAGCTGCCAGCTGCAGAAAGGATGTAGGTAAAAAAGCTTGACCAAAACGGAATACTGTCCACGGTGAACATTTGCAGCACATCCATAAAAGCAAATACAACCAATGCAGGCATACTCAGGTTGAGAGCCCAGTTAAGAGCTTGTTGCCGGTCTGCGCCCCTGGTAATGGCAAGACCGGTTTGACAACCGAGCCTGGATATACCTGTTATAGAACCTAAACCGCCGATAAAGCCAAGGAGAATGCTGTCCAGCTGGGACATAGAACGTGCATCCTTATTGCCCTGTAGCATCCGACCGGGAACAAATAACAGCACACCGTTAATTAGAAGCATACCGGAGCAAATCAACAAATTTCCGTTTATGCCGCGAACAGTATACCAAAGGACAATCAGCCCGATTACCATTGGAAGCGTGGCTCCTTTAATGAGGCGCTTATCAATCATTTGTCTTGAAACATACTGATTGTGCGATTTTCTTCCACCTTGAACCTGCTGAAACATAGGCGTGCATGCATAATACAAAGCGAAAATCAAAGCGATGTGTACCACAAAGTTCCGAACAGGGTCATATTGCGAGACACCAAACAGAAGCATTGCCAATTCCTGGTGGGCTTTGGAGGAGATAGGCAAAAATTCAGATATACCGGAAATCAGCCCATATACAATGCTTTCCAGCCAACTCATATTCATACCATCCCCTCCTTTGCACATATTTTATTTATTTTAACATAAAAACCTTCAAATTTCCAGTACGATATCAAAATTTTAATGATTATATGCTTCTTTTTCCTTTTTGTTCTCGGCAATCATTTTGTGAAGCGCATCCAAAGCATCGCTCAATCCACCCAGATGGTCAATAAGACCGGAGGAAACAGCTTCCTTCCCGTAGAGGATAGTACCTACATCTGTGGCCATTTCGCCTGTTGCCATCATATATTTTTCAAACTGTTTTTTTGAGATTCCAGAGTTCTCTGTTACAAAATCCGCTATTTGTTCCTGTATCCGCTGAAAATAACGGAATGTTTGCGGAGCGCCCACAACAAGTCCGGTCATACGAACCGGATGCACCGTCATACTGGCTGTAGGCGTAATAAAAGATTTTTTCGTACATACAGCCAAGGGAATGCCAATGGAATGTCCGCCCCCAAGTACCAATGACACAGTTGGCTTTTTCATTCCTGCCACCATCTCGGCGATTGCCAGACCTGCTTCAATATCACCACCAACAGTATTGAGCAACAGCAAAAGTCCGTCGGTTTCATCGCTTTCCTCAATGCCGGCCAAAAGCGGCAGCACATGCTCATACTTCGTTGTTTTTGCATTTTCCGGAAGCACCTGATGGCCCTCAACCTGTCCGATAATTGTTAAGGTGTAAATATTGCCTTTTTCGCTTTTTGTGATATCAGATCCAAGTTCTACAATCTGCTCACGTTCTTCCTTTTTTGTCTCCGCATTGTTATTATTGTGCATATTATTACCTCCCAGATAATATAGGCTAACCCATTTGCTGCAAATAATTCGTACTTGTCAAGTTCGTAATTATATCGTATAATACCAGCGGTGATGGTAATGGCAACAAAGACAAATGCCGTGCGGCTTGCAGAGCAAGGCGGTTTCCCCTGCAGGGAAGTATTTTACGAATACGACGAGAATGATTTAAACGGGAACCATGCCGCTGCAGCAATAGGGCTTCCGCCGGAGCAGGTATTTAAGACGCTGGTAACCCGTGGTGCGCACACAGGCATTAACGTGTTTTGCATTCCTGTGTGTTGCGAGCTGGATCTTAAACTGGCTGCAAGAGCTGCCGGCGATAAAAAAATTGAAATGTTGCCGGTTAAAGAGCTGCTTGGCGTCACCGGATATATCAGGGGTGGTTGCAGTCCAATCGGTATGAAGAAAAAGTATCCCACGTACATTGATGAAACCTGCCAATTATTTGATGAGATTGCGGTTTCTGCCGGAGAGCGTGGACATCAGATGATACTGCCCTACGAAGCTATATTGACACTTGTTAATGCAAAAATTGCCGAAATTATCGCATAAGGAGAGAAATTGAAATGCAATATGAATATAAAACAAAAGGGACCTGTTCCCAGCGAATTCTATTTGAAATCGAGGACGGGAAAGTAAAAAACGTCCAGTTTATCGGTGGTTGTAACGGAAACCTCCAAGGTATCAGCAAGCTTGTGGAAGGTCGTGATGTGCTGGAGGTTATTGAAAAAATTGAGGGCATTCACTGCGGTGTGAAACCTACCTCCTGCCCTGACCAGCTGGCAAAAGCCCTGAAAGAAGCAACAAAATAAAATTTGCCGTAGCGCTGTGTAGCGCTACGGCAGTTTTTATGCATTTACAGCAGATAAAATCAGGCTTACAAGCTCATCCCGTCCAGTGCCCTTTTCGGCAGAGAAAGGGATGATTGGACATTCCTCCGGAAGTTCCAAATCTTCACGAATGTTCTGCAGATTAGGCTCGATTTCGCTTTTTTTCAGCTTATCCAATTTGTTAGCTACCACAACAAAAGGACAACCTGTTTCCAGGAACCAACGAGCCATCGTGATGTCATTTTGGGTTGGTGCGTGTCGAGAATCAACAATAAACACACCGAGATCGATTCTGTCAGAAGCGAAATAGCTGTCCATCAACCTTCCCCAGCGATCCTTTTCCGCTTGAGAAACCTTGGCGTAGCCATAGCCGGGCAGGTCAACAAAATAACAGGTGTTATCAACCGTAAAATAGTTGACGTGGATGGTCTTACCGGGCTTCTCCCCTACTCTTGCAAAATTTTTCCTTTGCAAAATCCGGTTAATGACCGAGGACTTACCAACATTTGACTTTCCGGCAAACGCAATCTCCGGAAGCCTGTTCCCCGGAAAATCCTTAGGTGATGCTGCCGAAATCAGAAAATCAACCTTTTGAAAATTCATAAGTTAACCTCACTGACGGATAACGGAATTCCGTTTTTTGATTTTAACATCCTCGGGAATATCCTGCAAAATTGTGGGGATGGTTTCACTTTTGCGGTTGAGCGCTGTGGCCAGAACCGTGTCCACAGTTTGCGCAGTAACAAAATGCAAAGCATTACGCACAACAGGGTCAATGTCATTTAAATCCCGTTCATTATCCTTGGGGATAATCACCGTGGAGATGCCGTGACGTAATGCAGCCATTGTCTTCTCCTTGAGTCCGCCAATGGCGAGCACCCGACCACGCAGGGAGATTTCTCCTGTCATTGCTACATCTCGCCGAACAGTGTTACCAGTCAAAGCAGACACAATAGCGGTGCATACTGCGACACCAGCAGAAGGACCGTCCTTAGGAACTGCACCCTCCGGGAAATGAACGTGAATGTCTTTAGTCTTATAAAAATTTGGTGCAATATCAAGCTTTTCAGAATTTGCACGAATGTAGCTCAGGGCTGCATGTGCGGATTCCTTCATAACGTCACCCAAATTGCCGGTAAGCTCCAGTTTGCCGGAACCATCCATAACATTGACTTCTACCTCAAGCGTTTCTCCACCAACTGAGGTCCAAGCCAATCCTGTAACCAAACCAACCTGATCTGCGCCGGGCAATCTGTCCGGTAAATACTTTCTTGTTCCGAGGAACTCTTCAATATTGCTGCCGGCGACAGATATCTTCTTAGGCGCATTCTCACCCACCAACATCATCGCAGCATTTCTGCAAATTTGCGCAATTGAACGCTCCAAATTACGCACCCCGGATTCTCTTGTATAGCAACAGATGATCTCACGAATTGCCTCTGGAGCAATTCGAATCTGGGCTTTTCGCAGACCGTGCTTCTTCAACTGTTTGGGTATCAGGTGATCTGTAGCGATCGCAAGCTTTTCCTCGTCTGTATAAGAACTCAATTCGATGATTTCCATTCTGTCCAAAAGCGGTCTGGGAATGGTATCTGTGGTGTTGGCAGTGGTTATGAACATCACATCGCTCAAATCAAACGGAATTTCTAGATAATGATCCCGATATGTCTTGTTCTGTTCGCCATCCAACACCTCCAGCAAAGCGGCACTTGGGTCTCCACGATGGTCGGAACCCAGCTTGTCCACCTCGTCAAGAAGAAGCAATGGATTTACGCTGCCCGCCTGAATGATTGCGGAAAGGATTCTTCCGGGCATTGCGCCCACGTAAGTTTTTCTGTGGCCACGGATATCTGCTTCATCATGGACACCACCCAAGGCAATACGAGCCATTTTTCGGTTCAGGCTTCTGGCAATAGAATAAGCAATGGAGGTCTTACCAACACCGGGAGGGCCGACGAGACAAAGTATTTGCGGCGGCATCTGGGGCGCAATCTGGCGCACAGCGATGGTCTGCAAAATGCGTTCCTTCACCTTTTGCATTCCAAAATGGTCCTTATTCAAAATTTTTTCGGCAGCAGCGACATCCAAACGTTCTTTTGTCTTTACATTCCAAGGAATATCAAGAACGGTATCCAGATAATTACGCAATACAGAAGCCTCAGCAGAGCCAAAGGGTTGCTTGCGTAATCTCTCCAAATCTCTTAAAAGCTTGTGCTCCGCATCCTGCTCCAGATTGAGCGTTAGAATTCCCTTTTCATACTCAGCAAATTCCGAATACTCGTCATCCTCGCCTAATTCCTCACGGATGGCCTTCATTTGCTCTCTGAGATAATAGTCTTTCTGATTCTGGTCGATGTGTGCACGTGTCTTTTGTTGAATGTTATTTTCCAAATGCAGCATCTGCACTTCTTGTCTCAGTAAGGTAAGCACCTTTTCAAGACGTTTTACTGGGTTCAGCTGGCACAAAAGTTTTGCCTTGTCCGGATAGTCTATGCCGGAATTTTGCGCAATGCAATCGGCCAGGAAGCCGCAGTTATCCGACGCAAGCATTTGCAGCTGGACAGCCTGCGCCTGATTTTCAACCATTTCTGCATAGTTTGTGTACAGGGATTTCGCTTCACGAGACAATGCTTTGGTTTTCAAGGATTCGGCATAGGTCGTCTCTAAAAGCTTTTCAACAGTACCGGACAAAAAAGGGACAACCTGATTAAGCTCCGCAATTCTTGCTCGATATAAGCCGGTAACTAAAACACGGATATTATCCCCGTGAGACTTCAGTATCTGCTTGATTCGTACAACCGTACCAACAGGATACAATCCAATCAATCCGGGGTCGTCCTCCAAAATATCTTTCTGAGGCACCAACAGAAGTGTTTGATCATGCTTCATAGCATTTTCCAGCGCCAGCGCGGATTTTAATCTGCCAATATCAAAATGAACCGTCTGCTCCGGAAACACCGCCAAACCACGCAGCGCCAGAACAGGCATACGTCTTAATACCTTTTCCTCACTCATAGGGTTCTCCTTCATACTATGGAACAAAAAGGGGGTAGCTCACTACCCCCTGCTGGTTAATTCTTTACACTAAGCGCTTCACGTGGCTTAGCTTTGCTGCGGACAATCTTTGGCTGACCGCCATTGACACATTCCGCTGTAATAATTACCTTGCGAATGGACAGGTCCGACGGAATTGCAAACATAATTTTTGTCATAGTTTGCTCCATAACCGCACGAAGACCTCTGGCGCCTATTTGCCGATCAATCGCCTTCTGCGCTACAGCTTCCAAAGCGTCCTGTTCGATTTCCAACTCCACATTGTCCAACGCCAAAAGCTGTTGATATTGCTTTGTCAGCGCATTTTTCGGCTCAACCAATATCCTGACAAGGTCTTCTTTCTTCAAGTCCTGCAGTGCTGTAATCACAGGCAGTCGACCTACCAGCTCCGGAATAATACCAAATTTCAGCAAATCGTGGGGCTGCACCTGAGAAAAGAGCTTGCCGATATTACTGTTTTTCTTGCTTTCCACAGGCGCATCAAAGCCAATGGCAGATCGGTCTGTTCTGGTTTCTATAATTTTATCAAGACCGTCAAAGGCACCACCGCAAATGAACAAAATATTAGTAGTATCCACAGGGATTGTTTCCTGCTGCGGATGTTTTCTGCCACCTTGTGGTGGAACATTAGCGACAGTACCCTCCAGAATCTTCAACAGAGCCTGCTGAACGCCCTCGCCGGAAACATCACGGGTAATGGAAGTGTTTTCGCTTTTTCGGGCAATCTTATCCATCTCATCGATGTAAATGATACCGCGCTGCGCAAGCTCTACGTCAAAATCAGCAGCCTGCAGAAGACGAACCAGAATATTTTCAACGTCGTCACCCACATAACCGGCTTCTGTCAGCGTGGTGGCATCCGCAATGGCAAAGGGTACATTTAAGATTTTTGCCAGCGTTTGTGCAAATAGGGTTTTGCCGGAACCGGTGGGACCAATCAGGAGGATATTACTCTTCTGCAGTTCCACATCGGTATCCTGGGCAAGATATATTCTTTTATAATGGTTGTAGACAGCAACAGAAAGCGCTATTTTTGCGTCTTCCTGACCGATAATGTAGCTGTCCATATATTTTTTCATTTCCATCGGCGTAGGCAGATGGTCTGGCATTTCCTTGTTCTGCGTATCCTGTTGCAGTAAATCGCAGCATGCCTGTACGCAGTCACTACAAATACAGACATCCGGACCGGCGATCAAGCGAGCTTGATCCTCCGGCTTGCCGCAAAAAGAACAGAACAATTTCTGCTCATCCATTTTTGCCATGAACAGCTTCCACCTTTCAAATACTTACCCATGGTGGGCAATTACACGGTCAATAATACCAAAATCATTTGCCTCCTGGGCTGTCATAAAGTTATCCCGCTCACAGGCCGCGGTAACTTCCTCTACGCTCTTACCGGTGTTCTCCGCAAGAATGGTATTCATACGGGTTTTGATAGTCTCCAATCGCTTCATATGGATAGCCATATCCGTGATTTGACCTTGCGTGCCGGCCGAAGGCTGGTGAATCATAATTTCAGAATTGGGCAGCGCCATACGTTTTCCCTTGGTGCCGGCAGAAAGCAAGAATGCGCCCATAGATGCGGCCATACCCACACAAATAGTGGCTACGTCACACTTAATGTACTGCATTGTATCATAAATTGCCATACCGGCTGTCACACTGCCACCGGGGCTGTTGATATAGAACTGAATGTCCTTATCCGGGTCCTGTGCTTCCAGATACAGCATCTGGGCAACAATCAGGCTGGCAGTGGTATCATTGACTTCCTCTGACAGGAAAATAATCCGGTCATTCAGCAGACGTGAGAAAATATCGTAGCTTCGTTCACCACGACTGGTTTGCTCTACAACATAAGGGATAAAACTCATTGGTCATGTCTCCTTTCAGGGTTTAAAACATTCTAACCAAGCGTATGGAAAATTATTCCTTGTCAGTTGTTTCTTCTTTCTTGGCTACCGCAACAGCAGAATCCACAATCACTTTGACGGCCTTACGGGTCTGCAGGCTTGCCTTAACCTCTTCAACAGGAACCATTTCCTTGACCTTATCCAGTTCCAGATTGTACTGCTTAGCCATGGCCTCCAGCTCCTCGTTGATTTCCTCTTCGGAAACCTCGATAGCCTCAATCTCGGCAATCTTGGATAAAGTAACATTGATCTTTGCCTGCTTCTCGGCAGCGGGGCGGAATGCGTTGCGCATAGTGTTCATATCGCCGCCCATCATCTTGGCATAAGCATCCATAGAGTAGCCACTCATCTGCAGCTGATAGCCAAAACGCTCCATCTGGTTATCCAGCTCAGCTTCAACCAGAGCCTTGGGCATATCTACAGTGGTGTTCTCAGCTGCCTTCTCTACGCAGGCCTGCTCGAAAGCATTGTTAATCTTCTTCTCCAGGTCTTCCTGAGCCTTTGCGCGGATATCGTTCTTCAGTGCTTCCAGAGTGTCGAATTCGGAAACATCCTTGGCAAACTCATCGTCCTTGGCAGGAACATTGGTCACACTAACCTTGTTCACCTTAACATGGAACACAACAGCCTTACCGGCCAGGTCCTTGTGATAATCCTCAGGGAAAGTAATGTCGATATCCTTTTCCTCTCCGGCAGACATACCAACAACCTGCTCCTCAAAACCGGGCACAAAGGAACCGGAACCCAGCTTCAGGTCGAAGTTATCACCCTTGCCACCATCAAAGGGAACACCGTTATCAAAGCCTTCAAAGTCGATATTTGCAGTGTCGCCCATTTCAGCAGCGCGCTCGACAGTTTCGGTGGAAGCCACATTCTGCGCCATACGGTCCAGCTCAGCCTCAACCTGCTCCTCGGACACAGAGGCTTCTTCCTTCTCTACCTCCAGACCCTTGTAATCGCCCAGAGTAACCTCGGGATAGACCTCGGTGGTCAAAGTCAGGGTCACAATACCCTCGTCGCTGATGTTCATATCGGTCAGGTTGGGACGGCCAACAGCCTTTACATCCTGATCAACCACTGCGGCTTTATAAATCTCGGGGAAAATCTCCTCCAGACCGTCTTCGTAGAAAACGTGAGCGCCGTACATAGCCTCGATCATCTTCCGAGGAGCCTTACCCTTACGGAAGCCAGGAAGCATAATGTTCTTACGGGCCTTCATATATGCCTTCTGAACACCGGACTCCATCAATTCCTTGTCGATTTCCACAACAATTGTTGTTTCGTTACCTTTTCTTTCAATGCTCTTTACGTTCATTTTTCTGAAACCTCCAAATTATATCAGGTCAGGTATTCTGACCGTCTATTTACATTTTTTGCATCCGAAATATTCTAACAGAGAAAGTGAAAAATGTCCACTGTTTTCTTAAAAAACTTTATAAAATTACTGGAAATGGCTGAAAATTCAGTTTATCAGCCGAAACAAGGCGATATTCCACCCCATCCCACAGTCCTTCCATAGCCAATCCGTGGCTTGCGCCGTGTAAGTGCCCGTAAAAACAGCGTCTGACATCATACTTCTTTAGTAGCTCCAAAATCTCTTCACATTCATAGCCTTTGTATCTTGGCGGGTAGTGAAGAAAAACAATTTTCGGCGATTCTCCTGCAGATTGCAAGGATGCTTCCAGACGCAGTAATTCCCGCTTAAAGACTTTTTCGTCATGCGTTCCGGAGCGTTCCTCCTCGAAAAACCAGCCGCGGGTGCCGCAAATGGCAAAACCATCATATTCATAATGATTATTATTTAAAATGAATTGGTTTGAAAAGCCGTTGTCATTGCAAAAACGATAGAATTTTGCAGCAGTGCTCCACCAATAGTCATGGTTTCCTTTAAGGATAATCTTTCTGCCGGGAATAGCGTCAATCCAGGCAAAATCATCTTTCGCTTCTTCCAGTCCCAAAGCCCAGGACAAATCTCCCAACAGCACCGTCGTATCATCCGGACCAATCACGGACATCCCCTGCCTTAGCTTGTCCATATACCCTGACCAGGCGCCGCCGAATACATCCATCGGCTTTGGTGCGCCAAGGCAAAGGTGAAGATCGCCTATTGCATATAGTGCCATAGTTTCTCCTTAGGAATTTAATAATTTCTGTAATGCTTCCTTTTTAAGACCTGTAGCACAGGAAATATCATCCGCATAGTGTAAAGGCGTTTCCTCAGAAAGCAAAAGCGTCAGCTTACTCTCCCCTGTCTTGGAGCGAAAATCCTGAATGCCGCCAAAGCAAAGCGCAGTTTCCGGGTCAATGACGTAGCTGTTTGTGCGATAAACGCTGTTAACCGTTGTAAAAGCACGGTTTTCACCGGCTACTGTAACAAAGAAGCCGTTATTTAAAAGAGGGAGTTGTTCCTCGGTAACAGAGTAGGCATTTTTGTTCTGGCAGCAGGTCATAAACCGGACTGCTTCCTCCGGAGCAAACACAGCCGTGAGAAGCCTCTCCAAGCCCTCCTGAAGAGCTTTTGGGGTACCGGCAGGGTTATATATTCCCTTATGCAAAAAGTCCCAAACGGCACTATCCTCCACACCGGTGCAAATAATTGTTCCAATCGGAAGACCTAGCTTTCGGGCATACCAGGCAGCCATAGGCGCAGAAAAGTTGCCCTGTTGCACAGAAATATCAAATGTTGCGCCTTCAGAAAGCATACCATCCCGGAGCATCTCAGCGTAGATGCCGAATAACACTGCGACCCGTATACCAATACTCATCCAATTGGAAACCGTCGTTTTTCCGCAGCCTTCACAAATCCTTGCGGCCAGGCAACGAACAACATAGGCAAACTGCCCGTCCAGATTGCGCCACAATTCTGCCACAACAATTCTGTGGTTCATTTGCATAAAACGGATTGGATTTCTACCGATACAGAAATCTACATCCCATCCGGTTAAGCGGGCAGAGAAAAAGATATTCAAAACATCCGCAACCGCTTGAGAAAAGCCTTTATCCTTCAATGCAGCAATTTCTTCACCGGAGAATTCCGGTAATGAAAACGGAATGTAGCGTCCACCATCCGGACCGTATTCTTCAAAAATCGCACGATGCGCCGTGAACGCATCTCGCTTATCACGGGTCGTTACATACAGCATTTCTTCATCACTCCCACTGCATTATTCCAGAAAATATTCATAACCGTATTGTTATCCAGACCACGCTGGATCAAATGTTGTGCAATCGCAGGATAAGACTGAATTCCTTCGACATTTTTGGGTAAGGAATCAATACCATCCAAGTCGCCTCCAAGAGAAATGTGGGTACCGGTTGGGTCAAGCTCAAGGAAGTGGAACACATGATCACAAACAGTATCCAATGTGGCATTTTCACCCAAAAAATCCGGATACAGATTGATGCCGGCTACGCCACCGGTCTTGCAAATTTCCAAAAACATCTCATCAGTCAGATTGCGCTTCACATTCCACATATGCCGACTATTGGAGTGGGTGGCAATGACAGGGGCATCTGTAATATCCATAATATCCCAGAAGCCTTCATCGCTGATATGACTCACATCAATCAGCATCCCAAGCCGTTGCGCTTCCCTAACATAGCTGGCGCCCATATCTGTTAAACCACCACCGGTAACGCAGGAGCCGGTTAGCGGATTCTTTTCGTTCCAACCCAATGAGGTAATTCGGAATCCTATCTTGTATAAATCCTCTAATATGGCGGGATCAAAACCAAAGCCAGCAGAGCCTTCAATCGTCAAAACTGCAGACATCATACCGTTATTGAGATTAGTCTCGATGTCTTCAGCTGTGTAAGCGAGTTGTATCATATCCTTGTTCTTTTCAATTTCACTTAGAATAGCAGACAGCTTCTTCTCAAAAATATCTGCAGGCTTATTTTTTGAACCCGTTGTCGTGAAACAAGCAAAGCATTGGGTGTAACCAGGTAGCTTCCCTGCTCTTTCAAGGTCAATATGCGCAGAATTGCGCCTGAGGTCAGAACAGGGCACACCGCCTAAGCCGATCAATTCGTTGGCAGTATCGCAATGCAAGTCAAATACTGGAAATTCCATTAAAAAGCATCCTCCAAATGAAAAATATCCGGTTTCTTTGTGTCTGTACCGTTGGGCGCATAAATCTCAATAACATCAAAGCGTGGTTGTAGATTCGTTGGATACTCAGACAAATACATTTCCGCAGTGGTGCGGATTCTCATCTGCTTGTGATAATCCACGTGCTCTAAGGCTTGTGCAAAATCCGCAGATTTTCGCAGTTTTACCTCCACGAATACCAGATATTTGGAATTGGCAACAATCAAATCAATCTCTCCGAAACGGCAACGGTAATTTGCAGCGATTGTACGGTATCGTTTCTTCCTTAAGTATGCAGCAGCCAAGGCCTCTCCCCAGGCGCCAACCATATTATTCCGTCCCATAAAGCTTCTTCAAAAATGTCATTCTGTGTATCGGGCAAGGACCGTTGCTTCGCAACGCATCATAATGCGCTCTTGTACCGTAGCCCTTGTGTATCTCAAATGCATAACCGGGATACTGCTTTGCCATTTCC
This sequence comes from Oscillospiraceae bacterium, assembly GCA_017516925.1. Taxonomy (GTDB): domain Bacteria; phylum Bacillota; class Clostridia; order Oscillospirales; family Oscillospiraceae; genus Faecousia. The sequence goes on from JAFXAQ010000043.1 coordinate 62,698, forward strand.
AGCATAACATCGTCCCTTGTAACCTTGGCAAGAACAGAGGCGGCAGCAATGCTGGCGCTGAGGCTATCACCGTGTACAACTGTACTGGATGGGATGCCGAAATCCTTATTACGGTTGCCGTCAATTAAAATATGCTCCGGTTTGACAGATAGCTGAGAAATGGCACGCTCCATCGCCAGAAACGTTGCCTGCAATATATTGATTTCATCAATTTCTTTTTCGTCAGCAAACCCAATGCCGTATGCAATTGCATTTTCCTGGATTATGGGAAATAATTCACGGCGTTTCTTATCCGAAAGCTTCTTGCTGTCGTTCAGGCCGGGGATTTCAATGTTGGGAGGAAGAATAACCGCCGCAGCGCAAACTGGCCCTGCAAGGGGTCCTCTGCCTGCTTCATCGACACCGCATACAAGGGTGATGTTTTTTTCGTAGAACGCTTCCTCGATAGCCCACATATTCACATCACTCATTGCTGTTCCTCCGGCATTTCCAAAGTAAAATAACCAAGCTTTCCGGCCCGATACTCGTCTATCAGAACCTTGCTCATCCGTTCAGTGTTAATTTCACCCCGGGCAAGCAAATATCCACGTTTGCGTCCCATCTCTTCAATGAGCATATATCCGGGCAGTCCGGGTTCAACGTCAATTCCGTAACGATTGCGCAGGGTGTCGGGATAATACTTCCACAGAAGCTCCGCCAAATGGCAGGCGAGCTCCTCGATATCAATGATATTTTCCTTCACAGCACCGGTATAAGCGAGCATCATTCCTACTTCGGGGTCTTCAAATTTTGGCCACAAAATACCGGGTGTATCCAGTAAAAGGAGCCCTGTATCCACAGTGACCCACTGCTTACCTCGGGTAACGCCAGGGCGATTCTCTGCTTTTGCGCCTTTTCTTCCGGAAATCTGGTTAATCAGGGTAGACTTACCCACATTAGGTATGCCCACAATCATAACCTTTAAGGGCCTGTTCAGTCCTCTGGCAGCATCCCGCTCCAATTTCTCTTTCAGAACAGAGCGAACTGCGGGCTGAAAGCTGTTAATTCCTCTCCGGGATTTGCAGTCCGTAGCCACTGCCGCAATGCCTTTTTTCTTAAAGTACTCTGCCCATCGCTTTGTAGCGTTGGGATCAGCCAAATCCATACGGTTCAAAACAATAATTCTAGGCTTATTTCCGCAAATCGCATCAATGTCCGGATTTCTGCTGGACATTGGTATCCGGGCATCCACAATCTCACAAACTGCGTCCACAAGCTTTAAATCCGCTTCAATCTGCCGACGGGTTTTTGTCATATGACCGGGATACCATTGGATATTCATCGGTTTTTCGTCCATCAGGATATCACCCCGATTCTACCAAAGTCACGTCCGTTGTTATCGCCGGGGAACATCAGCAAAATTGCCTTACCAAGTATTTCCCGACGGTCAATCAATCCAATTTCTGTGCTCCTGCTATCTTTTGAAACATTTCGGTTATCGCCCATAACAAATATGCAACCCTCATCCACAGTTAATGGAAACTCGATGCCCTCCTGCAAATTGGTTGGTGTATTTGTATACGGTTCATCCAGCGCAACACCGTCAACGTAAACAACACCTGCCTGAAAATCAATATCCACAGTCTGCCCTTCAAGTGCAATCACGCGCTTGATAATCGGGGTGCCGTTGTCATAGGAATCCTTGCTGGCAACAATAATATCACCATGCTTCGGCTCCTGATAGAAAACATTTCCCAACAGCAAAAGCCAGTCCCCATGCGTCAGTGTGGTATCCATAGACGGACCGGAAACAACCACAACCCGCAACAAAAGAGAAAATACCAGCAGCACACCGGCAATCAGAAAAGTCAAATCATGCAGGTAGGATAATATTACGTTGCTTACCTTGTCTTTTTTAATTGTAATGCCCTCTGCAGCGTTGTCATCGATGCTAATATTTTGATTATCCACAGTATCCACCCTCTGGCTAAAATATCCTTAATACCATTATATACGATTTTGGGCAATAAAAAAAGAGGGTTTCCCCTCTTTTTTTATTCTTTTTTTGTTAGACCTTCTCTTTAACCTTAGCGGCCTTGCCGAAACGCTCACGCAGGTAGTACAGCTTTGCACGGCGTACCTTACCCTTACGGACAGTCTCGACCATAGCAACGTTGGGAGAGTGAACAGGGAAAACCTTCTCACAGCCAACGCCATAGCTCACGCGACGCACAGTGATGGTCTCACC
>JAFXAQ010000044.1 GCA_017516925.1 Oscillospiraceae bacterium
AGTGAACATCCCAAAAGAGGATCACTTCTATCACGAGCGTCCATCCTGGGCCATTGTGACCCCGGAGGTCTTTCAAAAGGCACAGGAGATCATGGATTCCCGGCGAACCAAATATGATTCGGGAGAACCCTTCAGAGACGCAAGATACAGTTCCAAACATGTGTTCTCCACGCTCATCAAGTGTGAACATTGTGGCAGGTCCTTCACCCGGAAGACCTATACATACGTAAACACCCGGGTATACTGGCGATGCGTTACCAACGATCAGTATACTGCAGAAAAGTGCGATAACCGCGTGATTTTGGATGAACCGGAACTGATAGAGGAGATTCGCAAATACTTTGCCTCGTTGATAGAGGATAAAGATGTTTTCGTGGCAAGTATTCTGGAAAGCTTGGACAAACAGCTTCCGCAGGCGCAGAACCCCGAACAGAAAAAGCAGGAAATTGAGCTTAAGCGGAAGAAGCTGCTGAGCATAAAAGACCGCTATCAAGAGATGTACGCCAATGATCTGATCAGTATGGCAGAGCTGAAAGAAAGGCTTGCCGGCATCACCAAAGAACTGAAGGCTGTGGATATGGACTTGGAGCAAATCGCCCAGACAGCACAGATCGTCAGTAATGCGGAGCAAATCATTCAGCACTACCGTCAGGAGGTCCTTCGATTTTTAGAATTAGAAACCGTTACCAATATGGATATGCGCCGGATTATTGACCACATCTCGGTGGGTAAAAACGGCAATGTCCGTGTGGTACTGAAAAAATTTGAAGATATGGTAGCCGCCTAATGACACTTAGCGAATTGGTGTCCGTGGTGGAGGTTCTGGACCCCATGGTGCTCAGCTCCAAGGTGACCGAAAACTGTCAGTGCGCCTGTGAGTGCCCGGTTGTACAAATTCCCGAGGGCATCGCCGGGCTGTTTGATGAGGAGCTGGTTATCAGCGGAGAAAGCCGCCGGTTACTGGTAACGCTGGGACAATTTTCCATTATCCGGCTAGAGCGGGATGCGCAGCTGATTGTGCCGGTGGTAGACTATGCCATACCCACAAAGGAATGCTGTGACGCACCGGGGTGTGCCGAGGACCCCTGCGAGCTTTTCTCCCGGATACCCTTCCCGGAAGCCCAGTTTGCTCCCAGAGACTGCGACCGCCAACAGCCTTGTGATTGCTATACGACAACCTAAAATAAGTCAGCGGTCAAGGAAGCGCCAAAGACAAGCAAACCGGACCTGTCGGCGTACAGATGGTACGTTAGGGTCCGGTTTGTGCAGTAAGTCAAAACACCTTGCGATAGCAAGCTGTTTTAGGGAACTGATTGCCACAACCAGTGTTGCGACGCTGGTTTCGCAATGACTGTTTCATTATGGCAGATTGCTTTTTCAATATCGTTGTGTTTTGACGGTTTGGGGGTTCCTTGACACGCTGAAGCCGGAGGGTAACCTCCGGCTTCAATGTCTATTACAGGCACGGCAGCTGAACAAAGAAGCAATTTCCTGTTGGATTGCTTTCTGCCCATATTTTCCCCTTATGATTTTCTGTAAGGCTTTTGGCAATAGACAAGCCCAAGCCAAAGCTTCCGTCACCGGTACGGGCAGTATCCAGTCTGGAAAATCGTCCGAAAATCGTTTTCAGCTTTTCCTGCGGGATCGGGTTTCCCGGACTGGCTACCGACAAAAGGCAACTGCCTCTCCCCTGCCGTTGCAATTTCACCAACACAAGACCCGGGGCCGCATATTTTGCTGCATTGTCCAGCAGCACGCTCAGTATCTGCGTCAGGTGCTGAGGGCTGCCTGTTAAAAGAATTTGTGCTTCAATCTGACTTTCCAGCACCAGATTTTTTTCAAAAAATACCGGTTCAAAGGGTAGTAGCGTCTCCTGAACAAGCTGACTGAAATCCAGCTGGGTAAAGGTGTTCCGGGTCTGTCCGTTGTCTGCCCGGGTCAGCTCCAGCAATCCTTCCACCAAAGCCCGCATTCGATGAGACATTGTCAAGATATTTTGCTGAAACTGCTTTCTGTCTGCCTCCGGACAATCCGGGCTGTCCAAAAGCTCTGCGTTGCTCATAATCACCGTCAGCGGCGTTTTCAACTCATGGGAAGCATCCGAAACAAATTGGGTCTGCTGCTTCCAGGCCTTGTCTACCGGCTTTACCGCCCAGTGCGCCAAGAACAGGCTAATTCCAAAAAAGGCTGCCAGGCTGAGCAGTCCCATCAGGGTGCAGGCACGAACCAATGCTGTCAGCGTCGCCTGCTGGCTGGATATGTCCACAAACAAAATAGTCTGGCTGGCAACATCCGAAACCACTATATAACGCAAATTGTAGGTTTCCAGCAATCCGGTGTTTCTTTGCTGGGCATACACCCGCTGGACAAGCTCCCGGATAAAGGTTTCGTCGGTAATATCATAGTAGCTATAGCCGCTGGTAATCATATTGCCGTGAACAGTTACCTGAACGGAGAAATACGGAAGCTGCGCCTCCCGGTCAGGTTCCTGAAAGCTGCTGGGACGTCGGGTATTCTGGGACAAGCGTTCCAGAAGTGCCTCTGTCTGGGTGTCCAAATTCATCTTTGTGAAATGATACACCGTGGCAAAAATCGCCAGCAGCATCGCCAAAACAATGCACATATTCACAAGCACAAATTTCAGGCGTAATTTTCTTATCACTGTGAAACCTCCAAATGATATCCCAGTCGCCGGATTGCCACAATTCGTACATCCGAGCCGATAGCCTGCAGCTTCTTCCGCAAAAAGCCCACATAGACCTCCACGTGATTCTCCACCGCATTGGAATCATAGCCCCAAATCCGTGCCAATATCACTTCTTTCGACAGATTTTGTCCCTTGGATTGCATCAAAAAGCGCATAACGTCAAATTCTCTGGCAGAAAGACGGACGGATTTATCGCCGCACACCAATGCGCCGGAGGCTAAATCCAGCGCAGTATTGCCAAAGGTAAGCTCATCCACCTGATTGCCCTGCCGGCGAAGCAGCGCATTGATACAGGCCAGCAGCTCCCGGGAATCAAAGGGCTTTGTCAGGTAATAGTCCGCACCGGCATTGAGCCCCTCAATTCTGTCCTCCAGACCGGATTTTGCCGTCAGCATTAAAATCGGCGTGGCGCAGCGCTTGGCACGGACCTGCCGTGCCACCTGATAACCGTCCATTTTTGGCATCATAACGTCCAATATCAAAAGGTCATAAATTCCCAGCTCGGCATATTCTGCCCCGGCCTCTCCGTCGTAGACAACCTCCACCGTAAAGCCCTTCCGTTCCAGCATTGCCTTGAGCGAATCTGCCAGCAATTTTTCGTCTTCCACAATCAAAATTTTCATTGTATAACCTCCTGACATATTTCTATTATAATACATTGCCAGGCTGAATCAAGACTGAAATACACAAAACAGAAAGGGTCAGCAAAAACTGACCCTTTCCACAATTGCTTATCGAATCACACGGGCACGGAAAACGCCTTCCAGCGCCTCCAGCTCTTTGACAACCTCTGCAGGTGTGGGCTCATCCAAATCCAACATCGTACAGGCATACTCCCCTTTGCTTCGGTTCAGCATATCGGAGATGTTGATATTGTGGCTTGCCACCACGGTTGTGAAACGGCTGATGGTGTTGGGAATATTCTTATGCAGCACCATAATTCGACCAGGCTTGGTACAGATGCCCATATCCATAGCCGGGAAATTTACAGAATTCTTGATATTACCGTTTTCCAGATAATCCATTACCTGACGCACTGCCATCTTTGCGCAGTTATCCTCAGATTCTTCTGTAGATGCGCCCAAGTGGGGAATGGCAACAACACCCTGCATACCGGCGGTTCTGTCATTGGGGAAGTCTGTAATATAGCGCTTAACCTTACCGGATGCCAGCGCCTGCTCTATGGCATCGTCATCCACCAGCTTATCCCGGGCGAAGTTCAAAAGAATTACGCCATCTTTCATCATTGCCAGAGTTTCTGCGTTAATCATATGCTTGGTATCATCCAAAAGGGGTACGTGCAGAGAAATAATATCGCACTTTTCGTAAATTTCTTCCCGGGTCTTCACAGGCACAATGTTGCTGTCCAAATGCCATGCAGCGCTGATGGAAATGTAGGGGTCACAGCCGTAGACCTCCATACCCAGGGCAATGGCAGTGTTTGCCAGAATACCGCCAATGGCGCCCAAGCCGATAACACCCAGCTTCTTACCCATCAACTCTGTTCCGGCGAACTGGGACTTACCCTTTTCCACTTTCTTTGCCACGTCGCCTTCGTCCTTAATGGACTTTACCCACTCAACGCCGCCTATGACATCACGGCTGCCCAGAAGCATACCGCAAATTGCCATTTCCTTCACACCGTTGGCGTTGGCGCCGGGAGTGTTAAACACCACAATACCCTGCTGGGCGCATTTTTCCAGCGGAATATTATTCACACCCGCGCCAGCCCGGGCAACTGCCAGCAGATTGTCCGGCAAGTCCATTTCATGCATAGCAGCGCTGCGAACCAAAATGGCATCCGCCTGCGCAATATCCTCGGTGGTCTTATAGTCCTCTGTCCAAAGGGCAGTGCCCACCTTGGAAATCTTATTCAAATAATGTACCTGATACATAGCTCTCATCCTTTCATAAATAAACGGTCAATTAAGCGATAGCCCTCCGGCTGGAAAATACCGGTGGCTTCAGCCTCTTTTTCGTTATACTGTGCAACTTTCTTTCTTTGACAGGTGCTGTCATAGAGAATATAGGGTACCGGGTCCCCAGTGTGGGTGCGGCAGCGAATGGGCGTGGGGTGGTCCGGAAGTATCAAAAGCCGATAAGGCTCCAAGGATGCATCCATCGCCGCCTTGACTGGGGCAATCACCCGGCTGTCCAGCGCTTCAATCGCCTTGATTTTATTTTCTATGCTGCCCTGATGTCCCATTTCATCCGGGGCTTCCACGTGGATATAGGCAAAGTCACAGCCGTCCTGCAGCACTGCCTGGATCGCCGCCTGGGCTTTCCCCTCATAATTGGTATGCAAGCCGCCGTTGGCGCCGGGGACATTCACAACCTGCATTCCGGCGCCGGTAGCAATCCCCTTTAATAAATCCACAGCAGAAATCATTGCGCCGGTTTTACCTGTCTTTTTTTGAAAATTCTCCAGACTGGGTTTGGTGCCTGCGCCCCAGAACCAAAGGCAATTGGCTTTATTCTTGCCCTGGGCAGCGCGCTGCAGGTTCAGCGGGTGGTTATTCAGGATTTCATAGCTTTTCTCCATCATTTGCAAAAAAGCCGGATGCTGCGGCAAATAGGGGGCAATTTTCTGTCCCAAATGGTCATGGGGCTGCGCCATCTCCAGGACTTTTCCCTTTTTCCACACCAAAATGTGGCGGTAGCTGGTGCCGGTATAAAACTGAAATTCCGGAGCAGTCAGCTCTTTGCGCAGGTCGTTTAGCAAAATATCCGCATCCTCGGTGGAAATCTCGCCGGAGCTATGGTCCACAATAGTCTTCTCAGCAAAAGGTGCATCCTCCGTCAGGGTCACCAAGTTTGCCCGAAAAATCACATCGTCGGCTGCCATTTGCACACCCACGCTCAGCGCCTCCAAGGGAGAACGTCCGGAATAGTTTTCCAAAGGGTTATAGCCCAATACCGCCAAGTTTGCCACGTCGCTGCCCGGCTTCATAGACTCAGGGACTGTTTTTACCAGTCCCATCTCCCCCTTTCCGGCCAGTTCATCCATACAGGGTGTTTGGGCATATTGCAGGGGCGTTTGCCCACCCAGCTGCGCCAAAGGCTCGTCAGCCATTCCGTCGCCTAAAATCACAAAATACTTCATAAGGGAACCTCCGTGTTCGCCTTTTCCCGTCCATATAGGGTAAACATTTGTATTTATCATATAGTAGCACTTCTTGCAAGAAAATACAATATGAAAATTTGGATGATTTTTTAGTTTTTTTACCGGAATTTTCGTCAATAATGTATGATACAGGTCCCAAAAACATATGCTACATCATATTCACAAACTATTCACGGGATTTTCAGGGAGTTTTCAGTCTCTGTTCGTATAATGGTGACAGAAACAAAGAAAGGATGATGCATATGTATCAAGATGATGAGAAGAATTTCCCCTGGACATATAAGCCGGAACAACCCTCTGCCCAACAGGAGCAGCCCTTCCCGCAAGAAGCGCCGCTGCCTCAGTATGAGCCTGCTCCGGTACAGGAAGAACAAACATCAAAAAAGAAACGCTCCTCCGCCTCTACCGGCAAAATCGTTGCTCTGGCGCTTTGCTGCTCTCTGCTGGGCGGCATTCTGGGCAGTGTCGGCGGCGCTCTGGCAATGAAAACCGCAGCGCCCCAAAACAACACCGTGGTCTTGGAGGGTCAGCGGGAAAATACCGTTTTGGAAATCCACAAAATCGATACCTCCAAGCTGATGACACCTGCCGAGGTTTATGCTGCCAACGTGAACTCCACTGTTGGCATCACCACCACCGTCACCACAAACTTCTGGGGCTTCCAGTCCAACTCCGCCGCCTCCGGTTCCGGATTTATCATTTCTAAGGACGGCTATATTCTCACCAACCAGCACGTAATTGAAGATTCCTCCTCTATCACCGTATCCTTCTACGACGGCTCCAGCAAGGAGGCGCAGCTGGTGGGCTACGATGCCAGCAATGATATTGCCGTGTTAAAGGTTGAGGCGCAGGATTTAAGTCCTGTGGTTCTGGGCAACTCCGAAAATTTGAATGTTGGCGATTCCGTGGTTGCCATCGGCAACCCCTTGGGAGAACTGACCTTTTCCCTGACCGCCGGTGCCGTCAGCGCCACAGAACGGGAAATCACCACCTCCAACGGTGTCACAATGAACCTGATGCAGACAGACTGCGCCATCAACTCCGGAAACTCCGGCGGTGCGCTGTTCAATCTGTACGGTGAGGTGGTAGGCATCACCAATGCCAAGTACTCCTCCTCCGGCACAGATACCTCCATTGACAATATTGGGTTTGCTATTCCTGTAAACCGTATTCGCAGCATTGTGGAAAGCATCATCGAAAAAGGCTATATTGCAAAGCCCTATCTTGGTGTGTCTCTCACCGATGTCAGCGCAGAAACCCAGAGCTATGGCTTGCCTCAGGGCGCTTCTGTTAAGGAGGTTTCGGAAAACTCCCCTGCCGCCAACGCAGGACTGCAGGTCAACGATATCATCACCCACGTGGACGGTCTGGCAATTACCGGTTCTTCCGACGTTGTGAAAATTGTGGGAGAATGTGAGGTCGGTCAGGTCCTGAAGCTGACCGTTTACCGGATGGGCATTACTATGGATGTGGAAATCACCGTAGGAGAGCAAATTCAAAACGCCACACCACAGGAAACCACACCCCAACATCAATATCCCAACTTCCCCTTTGGCGGAAACGGAATGCGTTAACAAATCATAACCACCGACAGTGTGCCAGTGGTTTTCTTACCATAAAAGCCGAAGTGCAGTGCACTTCGGCTTTATGGTTTATAAGCTGTTTGCCATTTCCTTAAGCTGGTCAGCCAGGTCTGTTTCCTCCCAGGGCAACCCCGCTACACCGAAATGTCCGTTCCGGGCAGTTTTGCCGTAGATGGGTCTGCGCAGCTGCAGCTTGCGGATAATGCCGCCGGGTGTCAGGTCACAGGTTTTGCGAAGCAGGGCAGTCATTTCCTCATCGGCAATCTTACCGGTGCCGTAGCTGTCCACCCGGACAGAAACCGGTTCTGCCACACCGATGGCATACGCCAGCTGCACCTGCACCTGCGTGGCAAGACCCGCAGCTACCAGATTCTTTGCCATATACCGCGCCATATAGGCACCGGAACGGTCCACCTTGGTAGGGTCCTTACCGGAGAAGGCACCGCCGCCGTGGGAGAAATAGCCGCCATAGGTATCCACAATGATTTTTCTGCCGGTGAGACCTGTGTCGCCGTCAGGTCCGCCAATGACAAACTTACCGGTGGGGTTGATATGAATGTTAGCCACATTTCCAATATCAAAGCCGTATTGCGCCAGAACAGGCGCAATCACACCATCGCGGATGTATCGGCGCAGCTCGCTGATTTCAAAATCCTCGGTGTGCATAACCGATACCACCACGGTGTCAACGCCCAGCACGTTACCCTTTTCGTCAAACTCCACAGACACCTGGGTTTTACCGTCGGGACGGAGCAGGTCATTGCTTTCCACGCAAGCCGTCAGCCGGTTACTCAAGGCTCTGGACAACGCCACAGGCAGGGGCATCAGCTCCGGGGTCTGGGTGCAGGCGCCACCAAACATCATACCCTGGTCTCCGGCACCGCCTACTTCATCGTTGGTGCCCATGGCAATATCGGCTGACTGGGTGTGCACCTTACAAACCACCTCTACGGTGTCGGCACTGAAGCCGGTTTCCGGGTGGGTGTAGCCGATTTCGGCAATGACCCGGCGGGCAATGGCTTCGTAATCCACTTTGGCAGATGTGGTAATCTCGCCGCAAATCACGCAGAAGTTGGTGGTTACCATCACTTCGCAAGCCACACGGGAATTGGGGTCCTGGGCAAGGCAAGCGTCCAGAATGGCATCGGAAATGTTATCCGCTACCTTGTCAGGGTGTCCACAGGTAACACATTCAGAGGTAAATAATCTCTTTTCCATAATAATCCTTTCACGCAATCAAAAAAATACCGCACACCGAGGAAATCCGATGTGCGTTCTATCAGATCCTCATCTTTCGTTGCCGCCGGATTTGGCACCACGCAAATTTCGCAGGTTGCCGGGTTTCATCGGGCCGTTCCCTCCACCACTCTTGATAAGGCTAGTATGCAGTTCGTGTCTATTTTACTCAATTTTTCCCGAATGTCAACTACTTTTTTAATTTTTCCGAAAAAGTTCATATTTGCACCATAGACAATCCACCAAAAACCTGCTATGATAAGGCTATTCTAGCTAGGAGATGAGTTCTTGAAAAATCTACGTGGCAAGTTTGAAGCCTTTTGCTACCGGAACAGCCGGAAAGGCATTCCCAATCTGATGCTGTATGTCACCCTCGGCAGCGCTATTGTGTACCTGCTGAGCCTGTTTGACCAAAGCTACACCTTATATCTGGCGCTGTGTTATGACCGGGCAGCCATTCTGCAAGGACAAATTTGGCGGCTTTTCACTTATGTGTTTACCTTTGATGCCGGCAATCCCCTGATCACCCTGATTGCCCTGTTCTGTTACTACTCCCTGGGACGGTCAATGGAAATGATCTGGGGTACCTGCAAGTTTAATCTTTTCTATCTGTCCGGTGTGCTGCTGATGGACATTTACTGCCTGATTTTCGGCGGCTATGCAGATGTCTACTACCTGAATATGAGCCTTTTCTTAGGCTATGCCACCCTGTTCCCCGACGCCCGGTTCCTGCTGCTGTATATTATCCCTGTCAAGGCCTGGATTTTCGCCCTGGTGGATTTGGTGCTTACCGTAGGCAGTGTAATTTTCTATGCCTCCCTTGGTTTGTATTCCGCCGCCGTGTTTCCCCTGATTGCCGTTGGCAACTATTTCCTGTTCTTTGGCAAGGATGTTGTGAACGTCATCCCCCTTTCCTGGCGGATGAAGCTGGGCAGAAAAAAGACGCAGGCACAGCCCAAGGTCCAATTCCGGGTGGTGGAAAAGAAGGATTTTTTCAATCACAAATGTGTTGTCTGCGGACGGACGGATGTGACCAATCCGGAGCTGGAGTTCCGGTACTGCTCCCGGTGCAGCGGTTACCACTGCTACTGCGAAGACCACATCAACAACCACGAGCATATTGAATGAGTAAGCAACCCCAAAGCAAATTTGCTTTGGGGTTGCCTTAATTCTTGATGTTATGCTGGCAAATGGGGCTGCTGGCATCCAGAGGCAGGAAAGCATAGCCGTTCTCCAGGCCCCAGATGATAATCTGTTCCACAGCATCCACGCTGTAGCCCTTAACATCGTGCTGCAATACCACTGCACGGTTTTTCTTACTCACACCGTTAATCACATTGCGGAGCACCCCGGCTGCCGTTTTGGTACCCCCGGCATCATTGCTGTCCACATTCCAATCGAAATACCGGAAGCCCCTTACCGTCAGGTCCTGAGTCAGTCTGGTCATAATGCCGGCATTGTATTTCTTGCTGACTGTATTGGAGCTGCCGCCGGGAAAGCGCACAAGAGTCGTTTCTATCCCGGTCTGCTCTTTAATCAGCGCCTGCATTCCATAAAGGTCATTATAATAAGCCTCTTCGCTGGCATAAATACGCTTATAGTTATGGGTCATACTATGGATTGCCACCGTATGTCCCTCGTCTGCCATACGCTTCATAAGATAATTATACTTCGGCTTATTGGTCACAAAGAAGGTTGCCTTCACATTGTACTGCTTCAGGATATCCAGAAGCCTTGCTGTATGGGGTCCGGGACCGTCATCAAAGGTCAGGTAAATCACCTTGCCGGCAGGAACAACCGTATCCGGAACGCTGGTTTCGGTGATAACCGTAATTTTCCGGGAAACGGTGGTGCTGTTTCCGTAGCTGTCCGCAACAGAATACTTCAGGGTATAAACCCCTGCTTTTTCCGTATTGACAGTGCCGGAGATCTTTACCTTGCCGGTAAGATTTCCGTCCAGCGTATCTGCCGCCACAAAGCCCCGTTCCTCATAGGTCTGCCCAACCAAAAGCGTAATATACTTGCTGCCGTTAAGCACAATCTTCGGCGGCTCCGGGTCATGATAAACAATCTCACGCTCCACCGCTGTGGTGTTTCCGGAAAAGTCTGTCACCGTATAGATGACCTTTTCGGCGCTGACTTCCCGATTTACCAGCTGTGTCAAGTCTCCGTCCCGGTTGTCCGTCGCCTGATAGCCCTCTTCCTCATAGGGCTGTCCGGGGATTGTGTACTTCTCCGGGTCGGCGGTAAGAGTGATTACCGGCGGCTGGGTGTCTACCACCTCTACCCGGCTGTAGGCTGTACCCACATAATCTTGGTATTGGGCAGTGTATTTAATCAGGTAAGTACCCAACGTTCCGGTGTCCACATCGCAGGAAACCGTCACCGGCACCTCCACAGGCTCGGTGTCTAAATGGGTTCCGGAAAAGGTTGCGGTGGCGCCGGGAGCCGAAAAGTCGTCGCCGTATTCTATTTGAAAAATGCTGTCTCCATCCGGCTGCACAAGCAGCGTATAACGGTTATTCAGATGCTTTATCAGTTCTCTGCCACCGAAAAATCCGCCAACTGCCAAGAGGGGTATCAGCAAGGCAATTGCAATTATGATGATAATTCTCTTTTTGCTCATATACGGTTTCTCTCTGAAAAACAGAAGGCGCTTTCGCGCCTTCTTTCTATTTATTTGCGGCGATACAGGCACATTTCGTACTCCGTGCCGTTTTCCTCGCCTTTTTGCAGAATTTCTGCCAATTCCCATTGGGAATCCGCATCCAAATCAGGAAAGAAGGTATCCGATTCCGGCGTGCAGTGCACCTTGGTGACATAAGCGGTATCGCACAAAGGCAGCATTTGCCGGTAGACACTGCCACCGCCGATGACCATTGCCCGCTGGGCAGTTTTGGCAAGCTCTGCAGCCTGTTCCGGGCTGGTGCAAACCGTAAAGCCGGGAATTTCCTGTTCTGTACGGGTCAAGGCAACATTTACTCTGCCGGGCAGAGGCTTCTGTCCAGGAAAATCAGCGATGGTACGTCTGCCTACAATCACCATTGCGCCCCGGGTGGTCTCCCGGAAAAATTTCCGGTCAGCGGTTAGGGCAATCGGCTGGGTACCGTCTTTTCCGATTCCCCAATCGTCATAAACTGCTACAATCAGCTCCATCGTCCACCTCAAATTGCCATAGGAATCTCGAAGTTGAATTCGTGGAACTTGTAGTCCTCCACAGTAAAGCTGTTCTTGGTGAAGTCATAGAAGTTCGCAATATTCTTATCCAGCGTAACCTTGGGGGCTGCAAAGCCCTCTTTTTCCAGCATTGCTTTCACTGCAGGGATGTGCCGGTCATAAATATGGCAGTCCGCAATCACGTGGACCAGCTCGCCGGCTTCCAGACCGGACACCTGCGCCATCATCATCAGCAGCATCGCATACTGGCAAACGTTCCAGTTATTGGCAGTGAGCATATCCTGAGAACGCTGGTTGAGAATGCCGTTGAGGGTATTGCCTGTAACATTAAAGGTCATAGAATAGGCACAGGGATACAAATTCATCTCGTGCAAATCCTGGAAATTATAAATATTGGTCATAATCCGGCGGGAGGCGGGGTTGTGCTTTAAATCATAAAGCACTCTGTCAACCTGGTCCATATCCCCCTCTTTATAGTGGTGCTTAATGCCAAGCTGGTAGCCATAAGCCTTGCCGATGGTACCATCCTCCCCTGCCCATTCGTCCCAGACATGGCTGCCCAGGTCTGCAATGCGGTTGGACTTCTTCTGCCATATCCACAAAAGCTCATCCAGGGCGCTTTTCCAGTAGGTACGGCGCAGGGTCATCAAGGGGAATTCCTCTTTCAGGTTGTAGCGATTTACCACACCGAATTTCTTCACCGTGTGGGCCGGGGTGCCATCAGCCCATTTGGGGCGCACTTCCAGCTCTGTATCATAAAAACCGTTTTCCAAAATATCCAGACACGTAGCCCGGTACAGTTCGTCTGCTCTGCTCATAAGGAAGCCCTCCTATATTTCTGTTTTTGCCATTATAGCACACGAAACCGCAAATTACCATAGGTTTACCAAACTTTTTGATAGTAATTTGCTGTCAGCAGCAAATTGCTGATACGGATGTATTCTCTGGAAAGTGCCGCCATTTCGTCTATATATGCGCTTGTAACATCCAGATTATTTTCGTTTTGCAAAATCGTAGCTTTGCCACCGGCATCCACCTGGCAGACAATGCCGTCACAAATCCAGCTGCCGTCCGGAAACAGCGCATAGCCCTTATAGTCAGGGGCAAAGGCATCCTGTCCCAAGTAAGAATAAGGGCTGTCAATCCCCAGGAGGTTTAGCATTGTGGGCAGGAAATCGGAGGTATTGAGGGTCTTATCCACTTTCATTGCCGGTTTTTCTGCAGACCACACAAAGCAGGGGGTCTTTTCCAGCTGCAGCTTATTATCTGTGCCGGACAAGGCGTAGAGCTCTTCCATATTTTTATAGCCATAGGTATAGTGGTCCGTTACGGCGATAATCACCGTGTTATCCAGCTGGTTTCGCTGCTCCAGCTCCTGCAAAAGCCGGGCAAACATATCGTCCACCAGCTTTGCCTTCACCCGGGCGCAATTTTCCTCCTCGCTGCCGTATTTGCCCCGGTATTCCGGATACTGCTTGAGGGCATAGTGGCTGAGCACTTCGTTATATTTGTAGCTCAAGTGGGCAGACCGGGTGATGATGGTGTTAAAGGTCTGCCCTTCCCGGAAGAATTTTTCAGAAATTTCCGGGATGTCAAACAAAAGACAATCGTCGTACAGCTTATCCTTGTCCGTTTCATAGTCCGCATAGCAATTGTAGGAGCCGTAGCCCATAGCAGGCTCAAAGACACCACGACTGTAGAAATCCGGGGTATTATAATGGAACACCTCGGAGGTGTAGCCGTTTGCCGCCATTTGGGAGGCAATGGACTGAGAAAAGTCATTGGTGACGTAATCGAACACGTAGTCTCCGGTGGTGGGCAGATAGATGCCGGTATTGACACAGAACTCAGAATTGATGGTTCTGGCTGTGCCATAGCCGGGGGTATAGAAATCCGTAAAGGAAATTCCCTCCTCCATAAGTCTGTACAATGTCGGCGTGTCCTCCGGGGTAATCATCCAGTCATCCATAGACTCCATCAGCACCATAACAACATTTTTTCCGGCAAAGACTCCGGTCATTCCATTCTCCTGCTTTGCATTCCGCTTGGCAAAGTAGGTGCTGATTTCCTCAGTCTGGGCCTGCAGCGCCTGCCGGTAAGCAGGGGTTAAGGGATAGAGCTGGTGCACCCAGATGTCCCGGGCAGTCAGCTGGTACACGCCGCAAATGTTGTACACATTCTTGGCATCGTACATAGTGGTATAGGTAGCGCGATAAGAGGAGGACTGGGCATACTCCGACCGGGTTCCCCACACATTCAGGTCCCGCAGGAATACGATTTCCGGCAAAAAGGTCAGGAAAACCGTCACAGCCACTGCCACAACCAAATACGCAAGCCGGGAACGGAATCTCCACTGCCCCTTGGGAAACTTCCAAATCAGCAGTCCACCGGCGGTGAGCAGCAAAATACCGCCCAACCACCAAAGAAGGGGAAATGCGCCCAGCACATCAGACAAATAGTCAGCGCCTTCTCCGGCATAGAACATTTCGGACAGCCAGAGCATACGAGTAAATATACTATGATATCCAATTTGCGCCAAGGTCCACAAAAGGATAAAATAGTATGTAACACCAAAGAAAACTCTGCCTGCCAACCGGGGCAAAAACAGCGAAACAGCCGCAAGCAGCAGCGCCCAGCAGGCACCAAATGCCAAAGAATATCCGCTGTCCGGGTACAGCGTAAAAAATGCCAGCAGTTCCACAAGAAAATAGGGTACCGCCAGCATAAAAAGCTTGCGCAAGTAATCAGATATGTTGCAAAAAACGGTTTTCATTGGTAACGCCTCCAAATGTTGGTGGTACTGTATTACCACGCACATTTTGCAAAAACAAGCAAATCCGGTAGAATTCTTCGTAATTTTCACTAGTGTATCATATTTTTCTGAAATTGTCCAGAAAAAGGGCTTTCTGCAAAGCCCTTTTCAAAGCAATTACAGAAAGCCCCGGATGTCAATTGCCAGTTTTTCTTCCAGATTGATCAGCCGCTTGCAGATGTCCTTGGACACCTCATCGGCTGCCTCGTATTCGTTGAGATAGCGGTTTAAGGATTTAACACCCATATTGCAGCCATCGGTCATCAGGTCTGCCACGGTAGCGTCGGTATCGTCCATACCCAATTTCACATTGGTTTTGATCCAGGACATCCCTTTGGCAATGGGATTGGGCGCTTTGCCGTCGTCTTCAAATTTGCTCAGCAGTGTGCGAATTTCGGTGTTGAGCTTGTCGTGCTCGTCCTTGCAGGTGTCCAGCAGTTTTTTCAGCTTTTCCGAGCGCACGTGGGGCTGTACATCAGAGATAGAATCTGTGCCCATTCGCACACCCGCGTCACACTCCCGCAACAGCTTAATGGTATCACTTTCAATCATTGGAAACATCCTTTCTTGCTTAGTTAAATCTAGTGTTCCCAATTCTTAGGATAATAAACAAAAAAGCTCCCTGAAGGGAGCTTTTAACTTGTCAGAGGTCAAGAAAGCCCCAAAGATAAGCAAACGGTCGGCGTGGGCGTACACAGGTACGTTAGTCCGACCGTTTGCGCAGTAAGTCAAAACAACTTGCGCAAGCAAGATTTTTACTCCTCATCCGTCAAAAATCAGAGATTTTTGCCACCTTCTCCCCAGGGAGAAGGCTTTATTCTGTCCACTATCATTTATCCGTGTTTTGACGGTTTGGGGATTTATTGACACTCTGAGCCGGTGTAGATACCGGAATAGCCGTAGATATAACCGCCGTTTAAGTAATGCGCCTTGATTTTTCGCTGCAGAGAGGTATCCTCCGGCAAATCACGCAAATCTGCCGGGCGCCGGGTAAAGGCAAAGCTGAACACAGCTGTGCCGCCATCTTTTGTGGGATAGCGGGTAAAGCTTTGCTGGAAGGAAGTGATTTTGGAATTCTCCCCCAGCAGTTCAGAAAGAGTGGGGTCCAGCAGCCAGGATGCGCAGAAAATCAGCCGTCCTTTACACTCCGGATAGCGCTGCGCCACAATTTCCAAGGCGCTTTTACAGGCCTTTGTCATATTCTCCCGGGAGATATCCGCCCCCTTGGGAATATGCATATTCAAGCAATCATCCCCGGGTCTTGCAACACATTCCCACTTGGTTTTGGGAAAGGTCTCCCGCTGAGAGGACACAACACAGTCATAGGTAGGATAACCATAGTAGTTTTCTTCATCCTCTTCAAATAGGACCTGGAAGGTTTCCGGGCATTCCTCAAAGCCGGCAGAGCCCAGTCTATGCTTGCCGTCATCGCAGAACACAGCGTTCAGCACAAAGGGGATTATTTCTCCGGTCTCCTTATTTTTCAGCCAACAAGCACCGAGGGGCATTGTGAATTTTTCGAATTGTAAGGTGTGGGTTTTGAAAAGAATTGCCTTTGTATAGTGGATAAACCAATTGAAATACGTCTGGTTTACACCGGGCCGACCGGTTTGATTCCGGACAATACTGATGCCGCCCTGATAGCCCCGCAGCAAATCTTCCAATTCGGCTTCAGGAAAGCCCCGGTCACGGTACTGGGCAATGGATACGGGAATTTGCGGGAGCAGCATAAACAGCGGCAAAAAGTCCATGGTTTCTGTGCCGTCTGTGGGGGGCACGGGAATGCTCCGGGCATCCGCAAAATCTGCCTGCAGCGCATATTGGGAAGATACTCTGACCCAAGCGCTGAGGGTTTCATTTTCGTTGATTGCTTCTCCTGCCCGCATAATCGGGTCAATAAACTGGCCAAACAGATTGTGTTCCCGCTGCAGCGCTTCCACAACCGCCAGATCGCAGGCAACCGCCCCATTATCCCGGTAGGTTTCCGCAAAAGCCAGCATTTTCTCCGGAAGCTTGGCGGTGATGCCCACAGAAGCTGCCAATTCCATAAGGTTCATTTTCAGCCCTCCATCGTTTTTTCTTCATTATAGCCTATTGTTGAAAAAGCGCAAGGTCTTTTCTTGCTTTTTTTGCAAGTTTTTTGTATAATAGCCCAAGAAATCAACGAAGGGAATACACAGAGAATGAAAAGGATATTTGCCGCAGTTTTGTGCATTGCTATGCTTTGCGGTTTCCCGGTGGTAAATGCCCAGGAAGCCGTCGTCAGCGTAGAAAAGGACACACTGCTTTCTGCGTTATACGAGGCAGATATTTCCGCTATGCAGGAAGCCCTCAGTCTGGGGCTTGTAACCAGCGAGGAATTGACGCAGTATTACCTGCAGCGCATCGAAGACTACAACGAGCCCTATAACTGCTTTATTACCATTTGCGACAATGCCTTGGAGGTCGCCCGGCAACGGGATGCAGACCGAAAAAAGGGTCTTGCAGAGGGCGCATTATTCGGCATTCCCATTGTGGTTAAGGACAATATGGACTATGAAGGGTACCACACCACCAACGGCTACTATAAAAAAGACAGCCAGATTGCAAAGGAAAATGCCGATGTAGTGCAGGCCTTTGTGGATGCAGGCGCTGTTATCATCGCCAAGGCCAATATGAGCACCGCCGCTCAGGATGCGCTGTGCTCCAAAAGTCAGGTGGCAGGAGAAACAAAAAATGCCTATAACACCACCATGGCAGCCGGTGGCTCTTCCGGCGGCTCCGCTGTGGCGACATCTTTGAATTTCGCCGCCGCAGCGCTGGGCACGGACACCAACTCCTCACTGCGCATCCCTGCCGCCCTGAATGGCTGTGTTTCTTTGCGGCCTACATTTGGCCTTTTATCCAACAAAGGTATCAAACGGCTCAACAGCACCCGGGATACTGCCGGTGCCATCACCCGGACGGTGTATGACCAGGCCCTGATGCTGGATGTGCTCACCGGCGGTACACAGCACTACACAGAAAATTTAAACGGTCAGGTCTTGACCGGTATGCGGATTGGCATTCTGGAGGAGCTTTCCTATGCTACCTCTAAAGAAGCCAAGCGCAAGGAAAGTAACCTTGACAAAGAGGTTTCCGAGGCTTTTGCCAATGCGGTCAAGGAGCTGGAAAGTCTGGGCGCAGAGGTGGTTTCTGTTTCTTTCCCCAAGCTGTTCAGTCTGTCCAACCGCACGTTTTCCAGCGGCGACGCTACCTACAAAGAGGCGCTTTACAACGCATATCTGGAGGTTCTGGAGGAAAACGATGTTTCCGTTTTAATTTACCCCAGCTATCTGTCTGCCCCCATTCGCTCCGGTGTGGACGAAAACGGAAAGAAATGGAGCGCCACCAGTCAGGTCAACATCAACAACTGCCGTACCCTCTCCCCCAGCGCCGGTCTTCCGGAAATCACCGTTCCCATCGGTGTCCATTCCCGGGGGTCCGGTATCGGCATGGAAATTGCCGCCCCGAAAAACTGCGAGCAGCTGCTTTTGGATATTGCCTACAGCTACACCCAAAGCTATGACCACCGACAAGCGCCGGAGGGTGCGCCGGACAGCTACCAAGATGCCAACCAGGGGTCTTTACCGGCTGTTATCGACGATTATTTGTACCGGGTAGCGCAAATGCAAACAGAGCCTACCACCCTGCCGGAGGAAACTGCCGCCACTGCCACAGAAACCGTTTCGTCCGCAGTGGAGGCAACGCCTGTTGCCAAGCAAAATGACACCTTGCTTTTGTATGCTGTTCTGGCGGCTACCGCTTTGATGTCCATCATCGTGGTTGTTCTGATTGTAAAGCAAGCCCGCAGGCAAAAGAAAAAGCACAAAGAACCGGTAGCGTAAAAGAAAAATCCAAGCCGCAACCGGCTTGGATTTTTTTGGCGGAGACGGCGAGATTCGAACTCGCGTGGGATTGCTCCCTAACTGATTTCGAGTCAGCCCCGTTATGACCACTTCGATACGTCTCCATATATGTTAAACCCTTTTCAGAGTTTAGTTTTACTGCGTGAGGCGCCCCCTTCTCCCTGTTGCGGTACCCGAAATTTTCAGTTCGCTATTCGCTTCACAAAATTTCGACCGCTGCCACTCCGTAGCCTTCGCTTCATCTGCCACTGGCAGCGCTCGGCAACGTCCCCTCTTGGGTACATCTCCAAAGACTGGGATATTATAGCAGTCAAAGCGGAAAAAATCAAGGTTTTTTCACCATTTCGATGACCTGCATTACCTGCTTTTGGATGCCACTGCAATTTTCCCTTTGGTGAGGGCGCAGGCAGTTGGAGCAATCCTTAATGCCGTTATCCAGATATACAAACTTGCCGCCGCATTTGTCCCCCAGGGCATACAGGGGGCAGTAACAAAACAGACAGTTAAAATCCTCCGGTGCAATGTCTTTGTGACACGGAAAGTATTCGCAATTTTTATTTTGGAAAAATTCATGGTTTGCCATATTTTTCAACACTCCGTCCAAGGATAGATTTCCGGGGGCTCTAGGGTAAAGGTCATTTTTTCGCCGGTAGTTGGGTGGGCAAAGCCCAGAAAATGGGACCAAAGGGCAATTTCGCAAGCATCCTCCAAAAGGCTGTACTTTCTGTCCCCCACCAGGGGTAGCTTGCGGCTGGAGAACTGGGCGCGGATTTGGTGGGTTCTTCCGGTAATCAGCCGGATTTTTACCCGGCTGAGGTTTTCGGCGCTGTTTAAGACCTGATAGGTCAGAATTGCTTCCTGAACCCCCTTGGCAGGCTCGGGGACTACGTAGGTCTTGCGCTCCTGCTTATTCCGGAAAAGCAGGTCACGGAATTCTCCTGCCGGCATTTCCGGGCAGCCGTGCACCACTGCCAAGTATTCCTTTTGAAATAAGTCCTCCCGGATTTGCCGGGACAGCTCCGCAGCGCTTTTTGCGTTGCGGGCAAGGACCATTAAGCCGCTGACCACCCGGTCTAACCGGTGAACTGTCCGCACATCGGCGCTTTCGTCGCCCAAAGCCTGCCGCACCAAGCCGGGCAATCCTCCCGGCTCGTCAGTGGACAGCACCCGGGGTGGCTTCACCGCCACCACAATATCATCGTCCAAATACAAAATTTTCATACGAAAACCCTCTCTTTTCTTTATCCTACCAGAAAAGAGAGGGTTTTGCAAGATTTATTCCATTTCCCGGAAGGCCTTCAGCCAGGCCTCCTTAATCAGGGTATGCCCTGCACCGGTGGGGTGAATGCCGTCACCGGACCAGACCCCGGGGTTCTTTGCATGGGCTTCGTCCAGCATTTTCTGCAGCGGCACGAACTTCGCATTGTGCTTTTTCGCAACACCTTCTGCGATTCTGGCTCTGTTTTCGATTTCCGGGCGCATAAAGTCCCAACGGTCCGGGTTTTCCTCGGAATTATTGGTAGTGGTACCGGGCAACAGGAAAGGCTCCAGAATCATAAGCTTAATATCCGGCAGCGCCGCCTTGACCTCAGAAAGAAGCAAATCATAAATGATTTCATATTTCTTTGCGGACACACCGTTGTCGTTGCGTACCTGGGCATACACATCGTTTACACCGATTAAGATACTCAGATAATCCGGCTTCAAATTGATAATGTCGGCTTTGATACGGGCATACAGGTCTATGGTTCGGTTTCCGCCGATACCCCGGTTTAAGAAGGTATAATCATCCGGCGCATCGGTACCCAGCTCCGCCGCTGCCAGAAAAGCATAACCCTGACCCAGCACCTTATCATTTTCCCGGCTGCGACCGGCATCGGTGATAGAATCGCCCTGGAACAAAATTGTTTTAGCCATTTTCCTTGCCCTCCTTCCGCACAGCTTCAAAGGTCTTCAGCCATTGACGCTTAATCAGCTGGTGACCGAATGCGGTGGGGTGCACGCCGTCCAAGGTCCAGTAATCCGGCTTTTGGGCATTTTTCTCGTCAAAAATCCTTTGCAGCGGCACAAAGGGCAGGTTGTGTTTTTCCGCAATCCGGGCAGTTGCCTTTGCTCGCAGCTCTACCTCCGGGCGCATATAGTCATAACGAGTGGGATGTTCTTCCGAATTTTCCGTTTTACTGCCGGGAAGCAAAAACGGCTCCATTAAAATCAGCTGGGTATCCGGAAGTTCTTCCTTGAGCTCTGTCACAATCAGGTCATACAAATGCTCAAACTTCTCTGCATCCACGCCGTTTTGACCGGTATACTCATGCCACACATCGTTGACACCGATTAAAATGCTTAAGTAATCCGGCTCCAACTGTATCATATGCAAGCGGATTCTGCCCCACATATCCACGATACGGCTACCGGAAACCCCCCGGTTAAAGCAGCGGTACTGTCCGGGGTATTTTGCCTCCAACTCCGCAGAGGCTAAGCGCATATAACCGCTGCCCTGATAGAAATCATTCTCCCGGTTTCGGCCGCAGTCTGTAATGGAATCGCCTTGAAACACAATGGTTTTTGCCACTGTTTTCACGCCCTTTCAAGAATTTCTCCTGTCATTATACACCCCTTGACGGAAATGTCAATAAACAAAGCAAGTCATTTCTATGACAAAACAAATTCCAAAAGCATAACGGCATTATTCTGCAGGGTCAGGCTGTAGGTGTCCCCACAGGGCAAGCTTTCCGGTGTCAGCGCACTCTTGACACGCAAGGTTTTTAGTACCGCATCGTCAATCTCCGGCTTACCCATTTGGCACCAGGCGCCGTAGCCGTTGGCATGGCTTTGGTCGATGGTCCAGGCGGTTGCCTGCTGAACCTTTGCGTTTTTCAGGTTCAGCTCTACATTGACTTCCGGCAGCTCTGCGTCAAAAGGCGTCTTGGCATTGACCAGCGCCACCACCAGCTTATTGCCGTTTAGGGTTGCGATACACGACAGTGCATCACTGCCGGTATCCGTTTTCAGCAAGGTATCTCCCAGCCGGGAAGCCAGACAGTAGCCGTTATAAATAGGCTTGGGTAAGCTGTTCAGGGTAAACAAACCGCGAAAACCGGTAAATTCCTTTTCCATTTCGTGCTGACCGGACAAGCAGATGAGCATCTTATCCAGATTGATATCCTGATGGAGATAGCAACATATCAGCTTGAAGAAATAGGCAGAGAAGATTTCATTTTCCCGGAAAATCATCTTGGCGCTGGTGTCCAAATCGCAGAAGCCGCCACAGCTGGCGCCCCATTCGTCAATCACCAGTTTTTTGTCCTGCATTCCGCATTGGCGGATAACATCCATATACTCATTGGTTTTTTCCAGCGCCAGCTCCGTGGACAAGGTGCGGGTGCCGTTATCCAGAGATGTCGGACTGCATTTTGCGTAATTATGGACAGAAATAAAGTCCAACTGCAGCTTTTCCTCTTTAATAAAGTTCAAAAAGCCCTCCAAAAAAGGCAGGTTGCCTGCCAGCGCAGGACCGCCTACGCACAGGTTCTTGCTTACTCTGCGGACAGCATTTTGGAAGCTTCTGTACATATTCTTATACACATCCAATCGGGCAGGAATATGCTCCTGCTTGCTGGGAAGATAGCTGAGCATAAAGCAGGGATGGTCCGGCTCATTATAGCACTGCAGGTACCAATTGGAGACTCTCTGCTCTCCATAGCGCTCCACAATATGCTTTGTATACTCGTAGCAAATCTCCTCCCAAAGCCCGAAATTCACAGGTGCAGAAGTGTTAATCAGCTTGCCCTTATATCGGGTTTTGCGCTTGCTGTTGGAGGCGGTGGCGTTTTTGACAGAGGCAATGCAATCCGGAATGAAGTTATAGGACAAAAGGATATGGAAGCCCTTTTCTACCATATAATCCAGACGCAGGTCCGTCAGGCGGAAGTCATAGCAAAGCTTCCCTTCCTCGTCCATTGTCACAACATCCTCAAACATCGTGTACATCCGGACAGTTTCCGCCGCCTTGTCAGCGCCTACTCTATCCAAAATCCGTTTGCCCCAGGCATCCTCAATCGCATCGGTGGGATGAAAGTGGATATGATTCCAGAAGTTGGAAATCTTCCGTTCTACCTTTTGGGTATCAATTGTCAGGTTCATTCTTTTCTCCCTTCTGTGGCTTCCAAAAGCCCTCGTAAATAGCCCAAAGCGTACAGTCTTCCCAAAGCTGTGTAGCCCGCAGTGCTGCCCTGGCACTCCCCTGCCATCAGCGGCACGTGGTCTACCCGGATAGGCACATCCACGTTGCATTTCTGGTACAGCCGGAGAATGTCCGCCATGGCAATGTCTCCGTTGTCGTGGAAGGTTTCGTGGAATTTGTATTTGTTGCCGGTGGCATTACGGAAATGCACAAAGAAAATCTTTTCCGCCAGCTCCGGAATTACCCGGTACAAATCCTCCCCCATCATCTGGTAGCAGGCCTGACACATGGTCACACCCAGATTTTCGCTGGGAATCAGATTGATTGCCTTTTTAATGTTCTCGTAGGATATCATAATCCGTTCCACATCCCCCAGACGAGGAAGCGGAGGGTCATCCGGATGCAGTGCCAGCTTGATACCGTGCTTTTCGCAATGGGGAAGCATCGCCCGGATAAAATACTCGTAATTTGCCCACAGCTCGTCAGCTGTGATTTTCTTATCCGTGGGCACAAAATCCGCCAAGTCAAAGCCGGTTACCAGCGCACCGCCACGCTCCCGGATATCGCTGGAGGTACGCAACCAGCCGATATGCGCCATAAAGTTAAAGCAAATGGTGGTAATGCCCAGCTTTTCCATAATAGGCAGCATTTTGAAAGCCTTTTCGATGCTCTCGTCCCGCTTTTCATCACCGGCCTTAATGTGGTCGTGAAGCTCGTTGGGCATCGGCTCAATGATAATGGGGGTAATGCCAAAATCCGTAAAGCCCTTGTGCACCTGGCGCCAATGGGTTTCGTCTGTGATATCAAAATCAGGGGTTTCCGGCAGGCGAATGACACCGTGCTTCACCCCGCACTGCCTGGCAAAATCCCAGGTGATATCCTTATCACTTCTTAAATAATCCGTTAACAGCATATTAAATACCACTTTTTGTCAGGAAGCCGCCGTCAATGGGGATGGTCACACCGGTGACAAAGGCGGAAGCTTCATCGTTTAACAGCCAATCCACACAGCCCAGTAAATCCTCGGCAACACCAAAGCGCTTCATAGAGGTGTGGTTAATGACGCTCTCGCCCCGGGGGGTCAAGCCCTCCTCCACGGTGCCCAGGAAGGTACGGGAACGCTCATTGACAAAGAAGCCGGGAGCAATGGCATTGACACGGATATTGGCAGGTGCCAGATAGTTACCCAGCCATTTGGTGTAGTTCTCAATGGCTGCCTTACTCATCGCATAGGCAGGGACACGTGTCAGGGGACAATAGGTGTTCATAGAAGCAAAATTGAGAATGACGCCGCCGCCGTTTCTGACCATCTGCTCGCCAAAGACTTGACAGCAGGCTACCGTGCCCACGGTGTTGATTTTCAGGACGCTGGTGTAAACGTCCATATCCAAATCGAAAAAGCCCCGGACACCCTCGGGCTTGTCCTCAGACAGTTCCACAGGGTCATACTCCGTCAGGGTGGTCATTGCGTTCATCTGGTTGCCACCTGCGCCGTTAATCAGGAAGTTGCAGTTGCCCCACTGGGCTTTTATTTCGTCAGCAATCTTCCGCATAGCGGCTTTGTCGGTCACATCACCGGTTTTTATCACATAGGTTCCGCCGAATTCTGCAATCTTATCAGCAGTTTTCTGGAGCTTTTCAGCGCTTCTTCCCACCAAAACAACTTTTGCGCCTTTTTTTGCCAAATGAATGGCAATACAGGAGCACAGGGTGCCGCCGGCACCGGTAACCACCGCAATTTTATTTTCAAACATTTTGTTCTCTCCTTATAATGCAGATTGGGTATCGTTGGGATCGCCGTTGATAGCCAGGTCATATTCCACAGACCAGTCCAGTCCGCGGTAGTCCGCTGCACGGTCATCCTTTTCGATAAAGTCCAACAAAAGGTCCAGCATTTCCTTGCTCCAGGTGTTTTTATCAATCTGGGCTGTGGTGAATTTGTTCTGGGAAATCATCTCAAAGCCGAACATATCCTTCACCTGGGTTTTGGCTGCGCCGCCTACCACCTCTTCCACCAGATGGGCAGGGATGAATAGCACACCGCCACCGGCGCCGAATACCACGTCACCGGGCAAGCAGATGGCTTTACCGATTCTGGTGGGGGTGTTATAGCCCATCATAATGAATTCCCGGATGGGTGTGGGGTCAATGCCCCGGTAGTAAACCTGAGTGTCCTCCACTTTTTTCATCTGCTCGGTGTCACGGATGCCACCCCAGATCACTGCGCCGCCGTTTTCGTTCTTGGTTTTGTTTTTCAGGGCGGTTGTCAGGTTACCACCCAGGTATGTGCCCTTGTAAATCTTGTCATACATATCAATCACAGGCACATCGTATTCCATCAGGTTGTCAATGACCCACTGGTTGTAGGTGCCGGTTCTGCCCTCTTCTCTGCCGATTTCCTTAACGGTTTCGTCAAAATCGGGGCGGTAGGGGCAATAGGTGGCGGTAACAGCTCTGCCGATGAGCTTCCGTCCGTCATCGTGGAGGGTGTGCAGACGACCCTCGAACTGGCTCTCATAGCCCTTAACGAAAATGGGCTTCCAGACCTCCTCCAGCGTCAGATTTTTCAGCGCTTTTAAGTACTTTTCGTCCACCTTGGGTCTGCCGTCAGGCAATCTTTCGCCCTTCCACTGGGATGTGAGTTGAATAACATCTTCTTTTACGTTGAAATGCATATTACTTGCCCTCCTGAATCAATTCTTTTGCATTTTGATAGCATATTTTTTCCACAATGGGTTTCCAAACAGAAAAGTCGGCCGGAAGCTCCCCGGCAGCCACTTTTTCTCCAATCCACATACACAGTACACGGCGGAAATAATCGTGCCGGGAGAAGGACAGCAGGCTTCGGGAATCCGTTGTCATACCCACAAAGGTAGACAGCACACTGAAGGAGGCGAATTCATTTAGCATCTGCTTTATTCCCTGCATATGGTCACACCACCACCAGGCAGGTCCCTGGGTAACCAGCGCCGGAACACCGTCACGGGCATAGGAGCCGCTTAAGATGGAAATGGGCCCGTTATCTGCCGGGTTCAGGGTAAAGACAATGGTTTTGGGCAAGCCCTCTGTCTGCTCCAAATCATCCAACAGCGCCGTCAGGCTTTGAACATCCAGTGTATTTCCAATACCGGCAAAGCCACCGGCAGGACCCACCAGATTACGAAGCCGGGTGCTGGTGTAGCGCTGGGCGCCAATATGCAGCTGCATTGTCATATGGTACTGACAATAAAGCTTTCCAAGGATACGCAGCATTTCACTGCGCAGCGCCTGGGTGTCGGCAGGAGATAAGGTTTCTCCGGACAGGACTGTCTGCAAGCGGCATTGGTTTTTTCCGTCATCCCGGATATACACAAAGCCGTTATCCAAAGCGTGGTCAGAAAATTTGCAGCCCGCTTTTGCAAACCGGGAAATACGTGTTGCAAGGGCTTCTGTCAGGGTTTGCAAATCCACAATCGAAACATTGCTCACTTGGGACAGCTCCTGCAGGAAGGTTTTATCCGGAAGCAGAATATCGTCTGCCCGCAAAGAGGGCGCCAAGCCGGGTATGTCTTCAAAAGCGGAAACATCCTCCCGGATACCGGCGCAGGGCGCAGCATATTCCACATTGAATTTTTCCAGGTAGCTACCGGCAGAAAACGCAGGGGTTGCCAAAAGCTTTTCTGCCGTATCCCAGATTTCCCGGGCAGTCTCCGGGGCGGGAACAAGGTCAATGCCGAATACATTTTGCAGCTCCGCCAAAGACCAGTCATACACCGGTGTGCCGGCAAGACTTCCAAAAACCTCGCACCACTTTTGGAACTTCTCATACGGCGCTTTGTCTCCGGTTATGTATGCCTCCTCTACACCGCAAATTCGCATAAGGCGGTGCTTATAGGGGTCTGTCGCCAGCCAGATTTCATAGAGATTTTGAAACTGCCGGTTGTTCCGGATATCCGCTACGCACAAATGGTTATGATAATCGATGATTGGTAAGTCCTTTGCCACCTGATGATAAAGCTGCTGCGCCAAGGGTGTGGTCAGCAGGTAGTTCTCGTTCATAGTTCTCTCACCTCATTGATAAGTATAAATCTCCCACCGTTTCAACGCAATAGAGATTTGGATAATCGTTTATAAAAAAAGATTATTTTTGCTGCTCGCAGAAGTTGAATTGCAGAATATTATTTGATATAATATGCAATAAGGTGGTGAAAGAATGGATTATACGCTGAATTTTGAAGTTCACGATTTTGCTTTTTTTGTAACAAAATCCCACGTCAAGGGAGACAAATATGCCATCGGGTCCAAGATGCTTTTCCGGCTCGTTTGTGTTTTGGAGGGGGAAGCCACTTTTATATTTGAAAACCACAAAGCTACCGTAAGCGCCGGGGATTTATGCTTTCTGTTCCCCGGAAATGACTACACTGTGGAGGTTTCCAAGGAAAAGGATTTTAAATTCATAACGGTTACCTTCTCTGCAGACTGCAACCTGTCCGGCGCAAAGCCCCTGCTTTCCACGTCCCTTCCGGAAATGCGGGACAGCTTTGAGGATGCCTATCGCGCCTATATGCACCAGGAAGCCACCTGGCGGCTGAAGCTGATGTCCCTTGTCTATTGCGCCTTTGAAAGGATCATCGCCGCCAACACAGAAAGCTACAGGAAAGAAGACAGAATCCAAAGCGCCGTACGATACATCAAAACCAACTATACGGACAAAATCACCCTGGAGGAACTGGCTGAGTGCGCAGGCTGCAGTGTGCCGCATTTTAAGTATTTGTTCCACAAGCAATTCGGTATCTCCCCTATCCGGTATCTGAACAAGCTAAGGATGGAGCACGCTATCAATCTGATAAAATCCGATATGTATTCCGTTACGGAAATTGCCGAATTGTGCGGCTTTCACAACGTGTATTATTTCTCCAATGCTTTTAAAAAACACACAGGTCTCTCCCCCACCGCCTATATGCAGACCCTGAAATAGTAAACCCCCCGGCTAAGCCGGGGGTTAATTTTACTTACATACAAAATGTGAAGATAGATATTATGAAAAGTAAAGCAAACACAGCCATTGCAGCAATTGTGATATATCGTAGAATTTTCTGCTGTAACAATTTCTTGCTAATCCAAGACAGGATGAAACCCAAAACAGAAACAGCAAACAAGCAAATTCCATATCCCCAACCAATACCAAAATAATCAATTCCACTTGCACTTGGGTCATTGGCAAGTTCATTCAAAATACGGTTGATATCAGCAATACTGTAGACACAGAAAATTATTGAAACAATGAGAACGAGGCACGATGCAACCAACAATATCATAGATAGTATTCTTTTCATATTTATGCGCTCCCTCGTCAAATCGGAATTTGTTTTACTGTAGCTTTAAGCACATATAATCAAAAGCTATTTCTTCATCACCAATCTTGAAGAAAACAGGGTGCATACCAATTTTCTTAAAGCCAAACTTTTCGTATAAATGTATTGCCGGTAAATTATCACTACGCACCTGCAGGTCAATCACTTCAAATGCATTTTCTTTCGCAAAGTTGATTATTTCCAGCAATAATTGACTTCCGATACCTCTGTTCCAGTATTCTTTTAAAACAGATACGCCTAAATCTCCCCGGTGCTTCATTCGACGGGGCAAGCGGCTCAAGCTGGCATCCCCAACAATTTTTCCGTTTTCTTTTGCAAGAAGCATAATTGCATCGCAAGAGTTTTCCATTTGGCGAATGTATGCCGCTTCCGATTCAGTTGTAAAAGGCAATCCCTCTGCACCGAATGTCAAATTATCTGTTTCTGCGCCTATTTGTTTTAAATATCGCAATATCTCAGCTGCGTCTGCACATGTTGCCTTTTCAATTGTAATGCTCATATGGTAGTCACCTCGTCAAATTCTCATTCACTTATCACTTTTAACAAGCAAAGAAACACTATTGATGATTATGGCTGCAATCGTTAGAAACCATAAAGCTTTGGATAAGGTAGGCATAACATCCAATAGCGCACTGTTATCTCCGCTGATAGCCCAATGATTCGCCATACTGTAAAAAGCGCACAGGGTCAGCGCCGTAAATGACAGGCTGATAAAACGAAAAACCTTTGCTTCACGATGCCGAATAGTCCATATTACATTCAAGATTGCTGCAATAATTGCGATAATCCCAAATAACAACCACATAATTTACGCGCCTCCAAATTCCTATTTTCTAACAGTTTCATATATTCTATCACATAGCAGGAAGATATACAAGAACAAACCCGGCATCGCCGGGTTTGTGCAGAGTGTCAAAGAACCCCCAAATCGCCAAAACACAATTCGTATTATAGTCATAATCTTCCATAATTGGAACGTCATTGCGAGGACCCTGAGCGAAGTCGAAGGGGACGTGACAATCAGTTCTTCTTTGAAAAGCCTTGCTATCGCAAGGTGTTTTGACTTACTGCACAAACCGGACCCTAACGTACCATCTGTACGCCGACGGGTCCGGTTTGCTTGTCTTTGGCGCTTCTTTGAGCTCTGCCAGTCTGTCAAAAATACTTTTTTGACAGGCTGAACAAACCCGGCATCGCTGCCGGGTTTGTGGCTTCTTATCGTTCTTTTAACATTTCATAGAGGGCTTTTGTTTCCTCGGGGGTTTTGGCATTGACCACCAGCACCTTATCACCGCTTTTGATGACAATTGCCCCGTCGCAGCCGGTGTAGCTGTAGAGGGTATAGTTGCCAAATTCGTCGTTTTGGAAGGTACCCATAGACAATCGGGGGGAGCCGAAGCCCATAACACGCATTCCCTTGTCCAGGCTTTCCCGATAAGTGATTTCCGTTACGGTATCCATAGGAACCGTCAAGTCCTCGTGGTAATCTGCCGTGATACAGATAGCATCATTTTCACAGGTAACCGCAATGTCGCCGGTACACAGCAAAACGCCCACAAAAATCAAAATTGCCAGAATGGGTATCAGGGCAATCCATAACGCTTTTTTGTCCTTGGCAGGAATTTCGTATGCGATTCCCGCTTTTTTATGGGCTTTATAAATGCTGTAGGAGTAAAGAGTTGGGACGATAATCATTGCAAACGTAATGACAAGCACCAGAGGAAACATCACCTTACCAGGCAAAAATGCTGTCAATAGGCAGGCAAAGCCGCCAGCAACCCAAAGCTTTCCGGCAAGACGGTGGGTCTTATTCCAGTTTTCTTCGTTATAAATCGTCCAGAACAATTTAATGCCCATTGTTTTATTTTGGGTAACCTTCGGCATCATATTGCCGATAATCAAAAACAGCGCGCCAAACAAAAGCGGCAGCACCAGTTCCACAGACCAGGTTTTGCCCAATGATACGCTGTAAATAAAGCTGCTGACTGCCCAGGACAGCATTGGCATAATCCAGAAAATAATTCCCATAGCCTTGGGGTTTTGCTTCCGGTTACGCTTATCCAAAGGTGTCACAAAGAAGCACAGAAGGTCAAAAGCCGTTAAAATGACAGGCAGCAAAAACACGACAAAAGCCTTTGAGCCCGTGCCGTCGGCAGCACCGTCAGCGCCCCAGTGGATATTCATCGTGTCCGGCAGCTTATTCCACAGCAGCAGACCCACCAAAACAGGTGACAGCGTAAGCAAACAGGAAATTAAAATTTTCTTCCAATTACTTTTCAGCCAAACATTCATTTTCTTACTCTCCTTTCAAATCACGTATCCAAAGCATAATTTCCTCCAGCACGGAAGCATTGATATCATAGTAAATGAACTTCCCCTCCCGGGTATCCCGAATCAAATCTGCTTCCTTCAAAACAGACAAGTGCCGGGAAATTGCTGCACCGGTGATAGAAAAATGCTCCCCAATTTCCCCTGCTGACAGTCTTCCCTTTTTCAGCAGATTTAGAATATCCCGCCGGACAGGGTCAGCCAAGGCTCGCAACGTATTTTGCAGTCCCATAACGCACCTCCATCATTTAACATTTAACTTAATTGTTAAATGTATTTTAGCATATGCTTCTCCCCTTGTCAAGTGGGTATGCAAAAAAATTTCCCGCCTGCAAAGGCAGGCGGGATAAAACGTTTATAGCTTATTCTTCTACCGGATTTTCCTCTACCGGATTTTCCTCTACCGGATTTTCCTCTACCGGATTTTCCTCCACCGGATTTTCCTCTACCGGATTTTCCTCTACCTGAGGTTCTTCTGCCGGGGATTCCGCAACCGGTGTTTCTTCCGCAGGAGCCTGCTCTACCACAGGCAGCACCGGCTGGGGCGCAGGCTGGGGCTCTGCCTTTCTGGGCGGCATACCACCATCCTTTTTGCGGCTGAAAAAGATAAAGAAGGGCATTGCCACAGAAAAGAAAATGGACAGCACCAAGTAGGTTGTTGCATTATAGGGGTCACAGGATGCAAACAAATCATACAGCACAATATAGGTATATACCGTTAAGATAAGCGCAGATACAACCACAGCCAAGTAGAAAAGTACCGTCAAAAGAATACCAACACCTGCGGTAGTCGCACTGTCTCCAACGATAGCGGCAACTGCCATCACAATTGCAGAAACACCCGCAACAACCGACGACGCAACGATTGCGATGGACAAGCCTAAAAGAACCTTTCTGCGATTGCGGACACGACCCTTGACAACATACTGATACTGATCGGAAATGCTGCCCAAAATCCACAAAACACCCACGGGAATCCAAGCCAGCCACGGATTATGGATACCACGGCGCTTAGCAACGGTGTAAATACCGATAGACTGCAAAATGTAGCTGACAATACCAAAAGCGAGGATTAAAAGATAAAAAACCGCCATGACACCAAGCAATGCGCCCACTACGCCAAAGGCTTCTGATGTTGCGCCGGGCATTTCTGTAAAGGGCTCATAGCCATAGTCCGGGGTCATATAAAATTCACTCATAATTTTGCCTCCCTTATATTTTAGGTGTCTTTATCGTATCATATTCCCAAGTGCATTGCAAGAAAAATGTGCGGAGTGGTTCCACTCCGCACATTGGAATTTATTTTTCTTTTTTCTCTTGGGCTATGGCATTTTGAATGGTTTTGTAGTCCAGATACGCTTCTGTCCTCTTCCACCTGCGCTTGCCCTTTATCCACAGCGCCAGCATTACCACAAAGAGCACGGCTGTAACAGCTGCAAGAGCATACACAAGAACAATCGCCTTGGGTGTGGTTGCTTTGATTACCGTGTCTGCGCCGATGCCGTTCATACCGCAGGAATGGGCAATGGCATACAGGTTCTTATGACAGGCTTCCCGCATTGCCCAGACCACAACCGGGTCATTTTCATATTTGGGAAGCTGTTCGGTAATATAAAATGCCAGCATGGAATCAAAGGCAGTCGTTCCGCCCATAACGCCGTCCACACCGTTGACGTAGGTGGTCAGCACGTTATCTGTAATCTGCAGACCGTTGCAGCCCCATTCCTTATTCATAATGCCGGTAACCAGATTATGGTTGGCACCGGACCACTGAGTACCCCAGCGGGTATATGCCATCATCACGCCGTTACCGCCGGCCTGAGAGCTTTCCAGAGCGCCCTGGAAGGCACGCAGATAAATCTCCCGGGCAGCCTGCTCAGTGAGCCACACACCCAAGCCAATTCTATCCTGCTCGCTGTCATTGAGCGCAAAGTGCTTGATAACCACGTGGACGCCCTTTTCCTCAATACCCTTAACCTCCGCGGCGCCGATGGCGCTGGACAGGTAACCATCCTCAGAGTAATACTCAAAGTTACGTCCGCCGTAGGGTGTTCTGTGGGTGTTGGCGCCGGGTCCGTACAGGAAAGCAACGTTGGCCGCCAGGCAGTCATTGCCCACAATCTTGCCCATTTCATAGACCAGGGTCTTATTAAAGGTCGCTGCCAGCACATCCTCGGAGGTCAGGGCAGTGGTTTCCACACCCAGGCCGGAGCCAAACAGCGTAACCGTCAGACCCTGAGGACCGTTTTCATCCCGGGTGCCGGGTGCCTGCACAGATTCTACAGGCATTGTCCAGTGGAATGCGTCGCCGATGAGGGACACCATATCCTGGAAGGACAGCTGGTCCAGCAGCTGCTCCCACTTGGGATCGTTGTAATCAAGACCAATCATCTGCACCAGCTTCAAGCCGTTTTTGGCATTCATTGTGGGAAATGCCATATCCGTCAGGGCATCCGCCTTGTACTGCACATCCTGCAGCGCAGCCTTTAACATATCCGTCAGGGTCAGCTTCAGGATTTCTCCGGTGGGCATAGTGCCCTCCCAGTTGCTGCGGGTCAAAAATACCACGTCCTCCCCAACACCCTCGTTCAGGTTGGGGTCGGAGCTGTCCAGCTGATTGGTAATGGCAGTGCCGTTATCGCTGGTGGCATAGGTGGTTGTATCCAGCTGCGGATTGTTCCATATCACTGTCAGGGCAGCGTCGCCCGCAGCATCCATGCGTCCCTCGGTGTTTTCCGGGGTGTAGCCCTTGGCTGCCAGCACGTTGTTGGCAGCGTTGTGAGAATCGGTAGCAGCGGTAAAATAGTAGTCACCGGCATCCAGGATATAGGTTTTGGCACCAAAGGCATCGTAGCTTGCCACATAATCGCCGTCTACAGCAATGGTCAGGGTCTGGGATGCGCCGGGTTCAAGCATATCGGTCTTTTCAAAGCCCACAAGAGAAACAGCAGCCTTTTCCACCTTGTTCTGGATATCATAGTCGGTATAGGGACTGGAAACATAAATCTGGACAGTTTCCTTGCCCGCCACAGCCCCGGTGTTGGTGACGGTTACCTCTATATGGTAGGTGGTTGTGGACTGGTCATAGTTCAGCTTCATATCGCTGTAGGCAAAATTCGTATAGCTTAAACCATAGCCAAAGGGAAACGCTACGTCCTCGCCGTAGCCGTAACTGCCCGCATTGCCGGTACCCATAACGAAGTCCTCATACCGGGTTTCATAGTACTTGTAGCCCACATAGATGCCTTCCTGATAAATCATATAGGTGCTGGCATTTTCAGGAATAACGCCCTCTGCGTAGCCTGCATAGGTGGTGGGCACAAAGTTCTTCATCGCCGGGCTGGAGAAGTTGTCATAGCAGTAGGTATCCACCAGACTGCCGGAGGGATTTATCCCGCCGGTGAGAATTTCCGCCACCGCATTGATTCCGGTAACGCCCACACCGCCAATCCACAAAACCGCATCCACCCCAATGTCGCTTTTCTGCAGAAAATCCATTTGGATAGGGTTGGAGCTGTTGACCAACACCACCAGCTTCTTGATTTTGCCCTCCTGCTTCAGCTTGGTCAGGTTGGTGAGCATATCCAGCTCATTCTGATCCAGCGCAAGATAATTGGTGGTGACAAAATCCAGGTCTGCACCCTCACCGCCTACACGGGATAAGGTTACAATCGCAGCGTCACCGTAGGCAGAAACGCTGTCCAAAAGCTCCTGAGTGTAGGCGCTCCAGGGGGCTTCGCCAACCTGAGAGGAGGCAGTAAAGCCACCGGAAATGCGCTGATATTCGCTGCCCTCGCCGGTGAGATAAAAGTCCCACAGGGTGGGATTTACCTTGACGCCCGCCTTTTCCAGAGCAGATCTCAGGTTGTCTGCCTTGGAGGCGTCTACATTGGCAGAGCCTGTGCCGCCGTAAACAAGGTTCACAGAGGATGTGGAAAACAGGCTGACAGAAACGTCCTTGCCAAGGGGCAGTGCGTTACCCTCGTTCAGCAGCAGGGCTGCGCCTTCCCCCTCCACCTGCTTAACCAGCTCATAGCCGGCCTTTACCCGGTCCTCCTGGGTGGCATAATCCGATTTGTAATAAATCGCATCAGGGTCCTCATTTTCCAGTTTCCAGAAGCTGTCCCCAGTAAACAGCGCAATGGTGTTATCAAACACAGTAACCCCTATGCCGCCTGCCGTAAACAGCAGACACAGCACAAGGCTGATAATGGCAATGGTTTTCCAGGGTGTGACCATACGCCGCTTCGCCTTTTTATAGGCTTTTTTACGCGCTTTGAGCTCTTGCTTTCTTTCGTCCATAAAAACACCTCGTTTCTACGAATTTTCCCCGATTTTAATAAAAATAATCGGTTTTTAAATATATTCGGTCGAATTATTTTAACATAAATCATCCGGTAAATCAATCGCATTTTAGTCGCTCTTACAATATCGTCTTTCTGCTTCTCTTCTGCCCTGTGAGGCAGAAATAAATGTAGCCACCAGTTTTTGAACTGGTGGTAGCAACTTCCTGTTGCGGTTCCCGGCATCTGACTTCGTCGACGGCGCTCCTTGTCATCTGCCGACCGCTGCCACTCGCTCAGCTCCCTTTATCCGCCACTGGCGGCGGTCGCATCGCTCCCCACCGGACTGTTGCGCTTTAATCTTTCGAATCTCCTGCGGATAAAAAATAGGGATACCCAAATGGGTATCCCTATTTTTGGTGACCCGCTGGAGATTCGAACTCCAGACCCATTGCTTAAAAGGCAATTGCTCTGCCAGCTGAGCTAGCGGGTCATTGGCTGGGATGGCAGGATTTGAACCTACGAATGCCAGAGTCAAAGTCTGGTGCCTTACC
>JAFXAQ010000045.1 GCA_017516925.1 Oscillospiraceae bacterium
CAGATCAAGGCCGGCGCTACCTACCTGGATGTGAACATCGGACCTGCTGAGAAGGACGGTCCCGAGCGTATGATGTGGGCAGTTAAGCTGCTGCAGGAGAACTTCAACAATGTTCCTCTGGCTCTGGATACTGCCAATATGAAGGCGATCGAGGCCGGTATCAAGGTCTACAACCGTACCAACGGCAAGCCCATCGTCAACTCCGCTGACGCAGGCTCCCGTATCGGCTACATCGACCTGGCTGCTGCCAACGATGCGATCTGTATCGCTCTGTGTTCCGCTGACGGCATTGCCAAGGACAACGAGGAGCGTATGATGCACTGCGACAATATGCTGGAGCGTGGTCTGGCGCTGGGCATGGAGGCTACCGACCTGTGGTTTGACCCCCTGTTCCTGGTTGTCAAGGGTATGCAGGACAAGCAGATGGAGGTTCTGGAGGCCATCAAGATGTTCTCCGAGAAGGGTCTGAAGTCCACCGGCGGTCTGTCCAACAACTCCAACGGCGCACCCAAGCACGTACGTCCCATTATGGACGCTACTCTGGTTGCTATGTGTATGATGCAGGGTCTGACCTCCGCTATTGTTAACCCCAATGACCAGAGACTGATGGAGACCATCAAGTCCTGCGACATCTTCAAGAACCATACGCTGTACTCTGATTCTTATTTGGAACTGTAAGCGGCGAGTCGCCGCAGACATTACGTGCTCGGTGCTAAGCGTGTCGTCAGTTCCCTGACCCGCTCGGTATCGTTGGATGTGTAGTGTTCGAAAGACTTATTCCCCGCATAAAAAGGCAGGGAGGGTAACTCCCTCTCTGCCTCTTTGCTTATCCGGGAGATTTGCTGTTTTAATTGAAAATTGAAAGTTGAAAATTGATGTGTCGGCGGAGCCGACGGATTGACAGAGAGGGGAGACGGATTCCTCCCCTTCGACTTCGCTCAGGGTCGGAATGACAGAGAGGGGAGACGGATTCCTCCCCTTCGACTTCGCTCAGGGTCGGAATGACAGGGAAAGTAACGAACATACATGTCATCCTGAGCGAAGCAGCCAAAGGCTGCGTAGTCGAAGGATCCGTTCTCAAAAGGAGAGGTTTATGCAGTACTATGTTTATATACTTGCCAGCGTTACCAATGTTACCTTGTATATAGGCGTAACAAGAGATCTGGTT
The DNA here is from genome assembly GCA_017516925.1 of Oscillospiraceae bacterium. Classification (GTDB taxonomy): domain Bacteria; phylum Bacillota; class Clostridia; order Oscillospirales; family Oscillospiraceae; genus Faecousia. The sequence goes on from JAFXAQ010000045.1 coordinate 1,169, forward strand.
CGCCGGGTGTATGAACATAAACATAATGCTGACCCTGATAGCTTTACCGCAAAATATAATGTACACAAGCTGGTGTATTTTGAAGAAACAACAGATGTAAAGGTGGCATTGGAACGGGAAAAACAGCTGAAGGGTTGGCGGCGTTCCAAAAAGAACAATTTGGTGGAAACGAAAAATCCACAGTGGAAAGATTTGTATCCGTTAATTTTGGGAGAGGGGACGGATTGAAAAAGGGGAGACGGATTCCTCCCCTTCGACTTCGCTCAGGGTCGGAATGACAGAGGGAGGACGGATTCCTCCCCTTCGACTTCGCTCAGGGTCGGAATGACAAAAGGGGATACGGATTCTTCGACTCCCTGCGGTCGCTCAGAATGACAAGAGGGGGAACGGATTCCTCCCCTTCGACTTCGCTCAGGGTCGGAATGACAGGTGGATAATTTTCAATTTTCAACTTTCAATTTTCAATTTGAATTTGTATATCCAGCCGGGAGGCTTTATATTTTATTTTTTAGGAGGTACAAGACTATGAGCGTATTGACTGACCTGATTTATGGCGGCAGCAATGCTGTTGCCGGGCTGACCGAGGGCGCGGTAAACGATGCCATTGCCAAGTACGGTGCAGACAAAGAAATCGCATTCGGCGACACCGCATACTTCTTCCCCACCATTTATGCGGCCACCGGCGTGAAGGTCAAGACCCTGGGGGATCTGACCGCCTGCGTAGGGGTGCTGAAAAGCCTGATTACCAATCAGGAGGATTTGGGTCAGGCACTCAATGCCGGTCTTGCCACCGCTGTGGGTGCGGAAATTCTGGAGGGATTGAAGTACCTGGAAGCGGACCCCTATGGAAAAGAAACCGGTATCGGCTTTGTGCCGGACCCCATTATTCGCTCTCTGGGTGTGCCCCTGGTGACCGGGAATATTCCCGGTGTTGCGGTGGTTCTGGGCAAGGCGGACAACGAAAAGGATGTTATCAGCGTGGTCAAGGACTACCAGAGCAAGGGCATTATGACCTTCCTGGTGGGCGACGTCATTGAGCAGGTTGCCCAAGGGGTGAAGATGGGTCTGGAGTTCCGTGTGATTCCTCTGGGTCACGATGTGACCAGCGTAATCCACGTGGTCACCGTTGCCATCCGTGCGGCGCTGATTTTCGGCAATGTGCAGCCCGGGGATTTGGCAGGGCTTCTGGACTACACCAAAAACCGTGTCCCCGCCTTTGTCAACACCTTCGGCGCCATCAATGAGGTGGTGGTCTCCGCCGGCGCAGGCGCAATCGCCCTGGGCTTCCCGGTGGTTGTGGACATTGACCTGGGCGAAAACCAGGTACCCGGGGCTTTGGAGAGCGTTTGCGACCACAGCCTGACGGTTGCGAAGTCTCTGGAGCTGCGGAATATCAAGATTAAGGTGACGGAGCTGCCCATTCCCGTGGCATTTGCCGCCGCCTTTGAGGGCGAAATTATCCGCAAGGCGGATATGCACAACGAAATGTGGTCTTCTGCCAATCCCACAGCGGAATTGGTGCTGATGAAGGACGTTTCCGAAGTGGAGGACCGGAGAATTACCATTATCGGTCCGGACTTCGATAGAGGGAAGGATTTGGCGCTGGCTACCTTTGTGGAGGTTGCCGGCAAGAAGATGCAGGTGGACTTCGAGGCGGTCATTGAACGGAAGTTCCATGCCTGGTTCAACTATATGGAGGGTGTGATGCACACCGGTCAGCGCAATCAGGTCCGGGTCCGGGTGTCCAACGCTGCCTTTGAGGCAGGTCTGCGGCTGCGGCACTTTGCAGAGGTGCTGTATGTGATGATTCGCAATGAGTTTGAGGCGGTGGTGGACAAGTGTCAGGTGACCATCATCACCGACCCTGCCGAGGCTGCCAAGTTCCGGGATGAGGTTGCCATGCCCCGGTACGCCCAGCGTGATGACCGGCTGGCGTCTATGACCGACGAGGCTGTGGACCGCTACTACACCTGCATTTTGTGCCAGAGCTTTGCCCCTGCCCACTGCTGCGTGGTCACCCCCGAGCGTTTGGGCTTGTGCGGCGCCGTGTCCTGGCTGGACGCCAAGGCGACCAATGAGCTGGACCCCAACGGTCCCTGTCAGCCCATTGAAAAGCTGGGCCTGATTGACGAGCGCACCGGTCGTTACGAGGAAGTCAACCGGATGATTAAAGAGGCTACCCATGGCGCTGTGGAAAATGTGACACTGTACTCCATTTTGGAGGACCCCATGACAAGCTGCGGCTGCTTTGAGTGCATTTGCGGCATTGAGGCGGTGTCCAGCGGTGTGATTGTGGTCAACCGGGAGTATAAGGGTATGACCCCGGCGGGTATGACCTTCGGTGAGCTGGCAAGCTGCACCGGCGGCGGTGTCCAGACCCCGGGCTTTATGGGGCACGGACGGCACTTTATTGCGTCGAAAAAGTTCCTCTCTGCCGAGGGCGGTATCGCCAGAATTGTGTGGATGCCCAAGGAGCTGAAGGACGATGTGGCAGAGCGCCTCAACAAGACTGCCAAGGAGCTGTACGGAATCGAGAATTTTGCGGATATGGTTGCCGACGAGACTGTGACCTGCGACGCAGAAGAGCTGATTGGCTGGCTGACCGAAAAGGGTCACCCGGTTTTGGGTCTTGAGCCTCTTATGTAAGATTTACCGGGGCGGCGGCAACGCCGCCCCAACAGTAATTAAGCTAAGCTTTGCTTAGCTTGTCGATATAGCTCCCGGTGGGAGCTTCGATATGGGTTTTGCCCTCGATATGTGCTTCGCACTCGATATGCCCTTCGGGCGTGATTAGGAGCTATATCATATCGAGTTTGCGGAGCAAACATATCGAATTTGCGCAGCAAATATATCAATTTTACGAAGTAAAAATATCGACAAAAACTTTAAGGAAATATTTCAATGAAAGTAGTATTTGAAATCGAGGGCGGGAGCCCCATTACAATGGAATGCAACGTTGGAGATAATTTACTGGAGCTGGCGCGGCGGGGCAATGTGGCCATCGATGCCCCCTGCTCCGGCAACGGCTCCTGCGGCAAGTGCCGTGTGAAGCTACTGGAGGGAGAAGTGGAATCTATCCCCTCCCGGCATATTTCCGACGAGGAATATAAAGAGGGCTGGCGCCTGAGCTGCAACTGCAAGGTTGTGGCAGATTGCCGGGTTCTGGTGCCGGATATTGCCAGCGCTTATCAGTCGAGAATGAAGACCGCTGACCTGTCTTCCCCGGAGGAGGTTGCCATTTTTAAGGCGGCCCAGGCAGATATGGCTGCGGCGGGGCTGGAATTTGGTACGGCTTTGGTGGCTGTGGAGATTTCTATGGCAGAGCCCACCGGCGACGACACGATGCCGGATATTGAGCGGCTGACCTGGGCGCTGCAGGAGGCAACCGGGGCAGAGAGGGTGGTTGTGCCCTATCCGGTGATGGTGAAAATGGCGGAATTTCTGCGAGGGCAAAACTGGCACATTGCTGTCAAAGGCGAGAAAAAAGACAACATTTTTACGGTATATAAGTTATGTAAACCGGAGGATAAGACCTTGGTGGGCTGCGCCATTGACATTGGCACCACCACGGTATCCGGGGTTTTGACGGACCTCACCACGGGCGAAATTATCGCCAAGGGCTCCTCCGGCAACGGACAGATTCGCTACGGCGCCGACGTGATTAACCGGATTATTCAAAGTGCCAGGCCCGGGGGCAAAAAGGCACTGCAGGATGCCATTGTGAAGGAAACGCTGGTGCCGCTGCTTGCCAAGCTTTGCCAGCAGGCTGGCATTGGCGCTGACCAGATTTTGCGGCTGTGCATCGGCGCAAATACGACGATGAATCATTTGCTGGTAGGCGTGGATGCGGACCCGGTGCGGATGGACCCCTACATTCCCAGCTTTTTCGCCTGGGGAGACCTGACGGCAAAGGATATCGGTCTGCCTGCCAACCCTCTGGCGAAGGTCATTATCGCACCCAACATCGGCTCCTACGTGGGCGGTGACATTACCGCCGGTGCGCTGGCCACGATGATGTGGAATTCTGAGGAAATGACCCTGTTTATCGATTTGGGCACCAACGGCGAAATTGTCTTCGGAAATCAGGACTTTTTGATGTCCTGCGCCTGCAGTGCCGGTCCTGCCTTTGAGGGCGGCGACATCTCCTGCGGTATGCGGGCAACGGATGGCGCTGTGGAGGCGGTGGTCATTGACAAGGAAAGTATGGAGCCCACCCTGACCATTGTGGGGGATGCCGGGCAAAAATGCGTGGGCATTTGCGGCTCGGGCATTATCGATATCATTGCCGAGCTGTTCCGGTGCGAAATTATTAACGCCCGAGGTCAGTTTGTCCGGGAGGGCAAGCGGGTAGCAAGAGATGAGCACGGTATGGGTCGTTACATTCTGGCGTTTGAAAAGGAAACCGAGACCGGGCGGGAGGTGTCCATCAACGAGGTGGACATTGACAACTTTATCCGGGCTAAGGGCGCCATTTATTCCGGTATCGATACCCTGCTGCAAAGCGTGGATATGACAGCGGAGTGCATTGAAAAAGTGGTGGTTGCCGGCGGTATCGGCTCCGGCATCAATATGAAAAATGCCATCCGGATCGGTATGCTGCCGGATGTGGAGCTGGAACGGTATCACTATATCGGCAATTCCTCTCTCACCGGCGCTTACGCTATGGTGATGAGTGACGAGGCAACGGAAAAGTGCCATCAGGTGGGAGGGAATATGACCTATCTGGAGCTGTCTACCTATCCCGGGTATATGGATAGCTTTGTGGCGGCGTGTTTCTTGCCCCATACGGATGCAAGCTTGTTTCCCAGCATAAGCTAAGCTTTGCTTAGCTTGTCGATATAGCTCCCTGCGGGAGCTTCGATATGTGCTACGCACTCGATATGTGCTGCGCACTCGATATGCCCTTCGGGCGTGATTGGGAGCTATATCATATCGAAACGCGAAGCGTTATATCGAATTTGCGAAGCAAATATATCGATTTTACGAAGTAAAAATATCGACATATTGGAGTATAAAATGCAAATAGAAAACAACAAAGAACAGGTGCCGTTTGAGCATTATCAGGCGCTGTTTCGTCAGGCGGATGCTGCCGGGATGGCGGAGCGCAGTGGCGCAAAATGGGACGGGGAAAAGTTTTATGTCAACCTTTTGGGTACGGAATATCAGATTTCCCATCCGGAGTACGCCATTGCCTGCAATGTAGGGGAGGCGTTTCGCCTCCCGCGGGACGGGAAACCCGTCCTCGCAATGACAGAGGAAGGAACGATACCGAGCGGGTCAGGGAAGTGCCGACAAGATCAGCGCCTTGCACGAAATGTCAGCGGGCACTGCCCGCTGCCGCTGCCGGTGCAGACGTTTTTATTAAGATATCTGCTGGAGGGTAAGCAGGTTCTCTGGCAGGGGCAGTGGAAGACCTTCCGGGAGATGCCCTGGGGGGAGCTGTATATTAAGCCTTACACCGGCAGAGTACTGACCCGGGCGGCATTTACCTTTGGCACCCGGGTGGAGGCATTCAAAAATGCCTGCGAAAAAATGGGAGCAACAAAGCTGTCCCACGGCGACGCCGGCTACGAATTTGACTTTCTGGGCGGCTACAAAATGCGCATTATGGTCTGGGCGGGAGATGAGGAATTCCCCCCCAATGCCCAGATTTTGTACTCGGACAATTTTGAAACCGGCTTTGCCCCGGAGGACAGAGTGGTTGCCGGAGATATTTTGATTGGCGCAATCAAAAGCAGGATGTGAAAAAACTGCAGGGAGGAATCCCTGCAGTTTTTTAGTGAAGTTTTTGCTTTGCAAAAGTGAAGTTGCTATGCAGTGAAGTTTGGGCTTTCAGCCCAAGTGAAGTTAAGTTTGCCAAAAACACTTGCGTAAGCAAACTTCACTACGAAGTAACTTCACTGCCGTCAGGCAACTTCACTTGCCCAAAGGGCAAACTTAGTTGCCTTCCTGGAGGCTGGGCTGGTTGGTGGGCAGGCGGAGGAACACACGGCGGAAGTACAGGGAATGGTCAAAGTAGCGCTCGATTTCGAATTCGTGGACGCCAAAGCGCTTGGCAAATTCCCGGGATTCCAGCCAGGCTTCCTCATTCTTGTTCTGGCAGCGCAGGGTCATCACGTCAATGACGCCCTGGATGTACTCCTTCTGCAGCTCCAGCAGACGCCAGGAGATACGCTGGGGACGGGTGGGGCAGACACGGTGGGCCTGACCCAAGGGCTCTGCCCGGGCAATGATTGCCTTCAGCTTGTCAAAGACCTCCAGCATAGCCTCGTTGAGGTAGGCGTGGGGGGTATCGGGCAATCTTCTGCCACCGGCAAGGTAGGGGAACAAATCCAGCTCCAGAATGTCCTGATAGAACTTCAGGGCCTCCTGCCAGTCCTGGCCGTAGGCGTGCTTGTAATAATCCTCCACCAGGTCCTCAAACTTGACAGACTTGTTCAGCAGAGTTTCCGCGTACACGTAAATTGCCAGACCGTTGGGCCAGAAGGAACGCTGAGAGCCGTCCTCCACGTAGCCGTCCAGACCCATATACTTCAGGCTCAGGATGTCCTCGTACACACGGCGGGCAATGTACAGACCGGTGAGGTCGTCGCACTGGTGGCGCCAGAAGTGGTACTCGTAGCTGAAGGTGGGACCCTTCCAGCTTTCCTGCCACTTACGAAGCAGCGCCAGGTGGTCCATAGCGGTTTTGGGGGTGAGCCAGGCATTGCGCACATAGGGCTCCGGATCAGGAATGGGGTCGCCCTCTACCACGGAGGAGCAGTAGCTTCTGTGGATGGGGGCGTACAGCAGGGAGAAACGGGTGGAGTTCTTGATCTTCTCCTGCAGGGGGGCAAAGAGGGTGTCTACGTAGCAGATGAACACGATGCGGGTGTCCAGACCCTCGGCGGTGAGCATTTCATCCAGCTCGTTCATAATCATCAGGTAGTAGTCAGAGGGGTTCAGCTTCTGACATTCCTCGCACTCGCAGTGGTTCCGGGAGCCGTCAGCCAGCCACACGTGGAGGTAGGTGACGTTGCTTGCCTGCTTGGCATAGTTGGTGATGTACCGAGCCATCTGGGTACGGACCCAGGGGGTGGACATACACAAATTGGTGTTCAGGGCGACGTCGCCGTGGAGCTTCCGGACGCCTTTTTCCAAGGCAATCGCCTGCTGCTGCTTTTCCGTCAGCTGCACAGCATCCTTTTTCCAGCCCAGGGCAGAGTTCAGACCGAAGGGCTCGGCAGTCCAGCCGTGACCCATATCGTGGAACTGCAGACCACGCTTGGCAATCTCCGCCTCGCACTGGCGCTTCCACTGGAGCACCAGCTCCTGGGGCACAGGCTCCGGAGGACGGTTTGCCTCGTTGTGCTGGTGGGCGTAGTAGTAATCATAGTAAATGAAGGGGTTATCGAACTCCAGCATATACACATTGCATTCCTGCTTTGCGTAGAAGTCGATGGTTTCCAGCATACAGGTCTGGCTTTCCGCGCCCTCGTTACAGTGACCACGGAAGCGGTGGTCCGCCATATGGTGGTACTTCTGGGGGGTGATGTCCCGGACGGGCACGTGCTCGCCGTCTACGCCGGGGTAGAGCCAGCGGCAGCCGTTGAGCCGCAGGAAACGGTACACCGCAAAGAGCACACTGCGGGGGTTGGAGCCTGCCAGGATACCGCCCTTTTCGTCGGTGTCGATATGTACCACGTCGTCCAGCACCGGGTCGGTGGCTTCGCTTTCGATGCCGAAGTCCTCCAGAAGACCCAGGCGGAAGCCGTCTTGCGCCTCGGGGTTGTAGGCGATTTCGATTTCACCGCACCGGGGCATCAGCATACGCAGGTATTCCTTCAGCTCCTCGGCGGCAAAGTCCAGCACGTGGTCAGCTCGCAGCTTGTTGATGGTAAACATAGAAAACCTCCTGTTTCAATTCTCAATTGGTTCTGGGGGTATTATGGCATAAATTGGGTTGGAAAGCAAGTGCGTTTTGGAAAATAGTTGATTTCGACAAGATATTGTGGTATCATTCTATTCGGCGATATTTTTGCTTCGCAAAATCGGTATATTTGCCGTACGGCAAATTCGATATATGCCTTCGGCATTCGATATGATATAAATCTCGTTTGCGCAGCAAACATATCGAGTGCGCAGCACATATCGAGCCGCTTTGCGGCATATCGAAAATCTCGCAAGAGATTTATATCGACAGGGCAAGCGTTGCTTGCCCGCATAATGACAGGAACGGAAGGAGGGCATTGCTTTGAAGCGTTTGATAGCCCTGTGTCTTTGTCTGGTGCTGCTGCTGGCGGCGGTGCCTGCAGCGCAGGCGGATTCCCAGAGCAGACAGGTCTATATGCGTGAGCTGGCGGACCGGGTCTTTGCCCAGTGCCTTGCCAACTCCGGAAGAACGTCCTTCCACGGCTACTGCGGCGCCTACGTTGCCCATCAGCTCCAGGCCCTGGGTGTCACCGCCTGGCGGTCCTCCCGGAACGGTAACGAATATTTTGACTACTACAGCAATGTGACCAAGACCTCCGGCGGCTACTACCCCGTGTCCTACAGCGCGGCAGAGTACACCCTGGAGGCGGGACTGAATTATATCACCAATTACGGCACCAAGGATGTGCGCAATATCCTCATCGGCTTTCAGTGGACCAACACCGAGGCCGGAGCCAAGTACGGTCATGTGATGCTGATTTACGGCATTTACGACGGGGTGGTGTACTTCTCGGAAAGCTACCCCATTTATCTGGACGGCGCCCATCAGGAGGGTGAGCTGGTCACCTGCTCCATCGCCCGGTTTGCCAAGTCCTACGGCGCCTGGACAGAGTATGAGGGTATGGTGGTCTTTGACGGCAAGACCTACATAGACAGCTGCGAAATGCTGGGCACCAATCTGGTGCTCCAGACCCGGTTTGACACCAGATTGCGCTCTATGCCCTGTATGGTGGGAGAAAACCGCTGCGAAAAGGGTCGCTTTGTGGGCGCAGGAGAACGGCTTCAGGCCATTGCGGTGGTGAAAAATCCCCAGGGGGAAAGCTTCTACCGGCTCAACGACGGCACCTACGTTGCTGCCAATGCGGTGGGCGTTGTCCGGTGCAACGGCGAGGATATGTACATTGACGATTTGGAGATTCCCGACACCGCCCAGGTGGGGGAGGAAATCGAGCTCTCCGGTACGGTGAAAAACCGGTATGCCCGGGCGGCTACCCTGTCGGTGTGCGTGGAGGACAGCCAGGGCAATATGATGTTCCTGGAGGAAATGCAGTGCGAGGGCTTTGACTTTCAGCTGGGAGCGCTGAACAGGCAAATTCAGTTCAAGAGCCTGCCTGCGGGGGTGTACTCCGTGAAGGTGTACGGCGAAACCGCCTGCCCCACGGCGGAGGGCATTACCCGGTACGGACGGGCTTGTCTGGGCGGCAGGTACCTGGTGGTGGGGGATGTGACAACCGAGCAGACCCTGGGCGCCATCAACCCCTATGTGGAGCGTCCCACCGACGGCTGGCACTACGATGACGGCTGGATGTACTATGAAAATGACCAGCGGCAGGTGGGCTGGATAAGCTCCTGCGGCGTGGATTATTACCTGAACCGGGAGGGGCGTGCCCTGACCAACTGGAACTGGGTGGACGGCGCACTGCGGTACTTTACCGACACCGGCGCTATGCTGAAAAACACCGAGATTTGGTTTGACGAGGTGTGCTACCGGATTGACGAAAATGGCGTGGCTAACGCTGTGCCTGCGGAGCAGGGCACAGCGCCCAACTAAGTTTGCCCTGACGGGCAAGTGAAGTTGCCTGACGGCAGTGAAGTTACTTCGTAGTGAAGTTTACTTTGTAAATGTTTTTAGGCAAACTTAACTTCACTTTTGCCGCAAGGCAAAAACTTCACTGTGGAACACAACTTCACTGCAAACTGTAAGGTTGCAACTTAACAAAGCAGAACTGATGTTATCAGTTCTGCTTTTTTTAATGCAAAATGCATAATGCATAGTGCAAAGTGAAGGTGTCCGCAAAGCGGACGGATTGAAATAGAGACGGATTCCTCCCCTTCGACTTCGCTCAGGGTCGGAATGACAGGGGAAGTTTGGAAAGTAATACCGTAATTTTGCATTTTGCGCTTAAAAACCGGAGGTTTTGTAAAATTGCACAAAGCCGGGGGAATTTGGGAGCTGGAAATATTGGAAAATGTTTTGGAAGTTTGGTGATTTGCTGTGAATTGCTGTGTTTGCAATGCTAAAAGTGTGTTTTTAGGTTACAAATTGACGTTCCAGGGTCGGGAAGACATAGGCGAACATATGTTTATGAAAAGAGGTATAATAGAGGCACAGAGAATTGATGGACATCAATTCTCAATGAATTGCCCTGTGGGCATGAATTGGCTGTGCCATGAATTGCCTTCGGCATGAATTGTGCCTTACGGCACATTATTTTGGGGCAATTCAAATCATGGGGAGCGATAGGAGCGCCGCCGGAGGCGGATGAAGCGACTTGAGCGAGTGGCAGCGGTCTGCAGGGAGCAAGCCAACTTTGTCTGGCGCAGCTACCGCAGGGTACCGCAACAGGAAAGTAGCGAGAAATCATGGGGGGATGCGGGACGGGAAACCCGTCCCCTACAGCCTCGCAATGACGGAGGTGTGAGGGGAAATGCGGTTAAATAAGAAGAATATTTTGAAGCAGCTGTGGGCAGTGGCTACCGCAGACCCCTCGGCGGCGGTTTCGGTGGTGGATGGGGATTTGGTGCTCACCAACTCGCAGGACTGGCCGGAGGCGGTGCGTTTGGCGGTGGCGGGGGTAGAGAAGTCCGGAGGCAACGTGAAGATTAAGTTTTACGACAAGCTGAAGGCATTGGAGCTGCTGGGAAAGCATTTGGGGCTGTTTGAGAAGGCGGCGGAAACGGACGACAAGGCGGAGAGCCTTTTGGAGCAGTTGTTGGAAGAAATGCATAATGCAGAATGCAAAATGGATGTGTCCGCAAAGCGGACGGATTGAAATAGAGACGGATTCCTCCCCTTCGACTTCGCTCAGGGTCGGAATGACAGGGGAAGCTTGGAAAGCAATACCATAATTTTGCATTTTGCACTTTGCATTTTGCATTTAACAAATGGGGGATTTTATGGGGTTTAGTGAAAAGCAATTACGGGTGATGACCTGGTGGAAAGAGGATTATGACGGCATTATCTGTGACGGCGCTATCCGCGCCGGTAAGACCTACAGTATGTGCTGCGGATTTTTCCTGTGGAGTATGAGCCGGTTCCAAAATCAGGTGTTTGCCCTGTGCGGGAAAACTGTGGGGTCTCTCAGGCGGAACATTGTTTTGCATTTGTCTCAGTGGCTGGGGCGGGATTTTCAAATCACGGAGAACCGGGGGGAAAACAAGCTGACGGTGCGTCTGGGCAGCCGGGAAAATGTGTACTACCTTTTTGGAGGGCAGGACGAAGGCTCCTATATGCTCATACAGGGCATTACCCTGGCAGGGGTGCTGCTGGATGAGGTGGCGCTGATGCCCAAAAGCTTTGTGGAGCAGGCCTGCGCAAGGTGCTCGGTGGAGGGGTCGAAGATGTGGTTCAACTGCAATCCCGGCTCCCCGGAGCATTGGTTTTACAAGGCGTGGGTGCTGGGGGCGGCGGAGAAAAATGTGCTGCGGCTGCATTTTACCATGGGGGACAACCCGGGACTGTCGGAAAGCGTGCGACAGCGGTATGAAACCCTTTACACCGGGGTGTTTTACCGGCGGTACATTCTGGGTCAGTGGTGTCAGGCAGAGGGGCTTGTGTATGCTTTCGACGAAAATCGACATATTTCGACGTTTTCTCCGGAGGGGGGCAGGTACTACATTTCCGTGGACTACGGCACCCAGAACCCTTTTTCTGCGGGGCTGTGGTGTGTTGCCGGGGGGAAGGCATACCGGCTCCGGGAGTTTTACCACAACGGACGGGAAACGGGCAGCCGCACCGACGAGGAATACTACCGGGAGCTGGAAGCCCTGGCGGGGGAAAAACCTGTGGAGGCGGTGGTGATTGACCCCTCCGCTGCCAGCCTGATTACCCTGCTGCGGCGGAAAGGGCGGTTCCGGGTAAAGAAGGCGAAAAATAAGGTGCTTCCGGGAATTCGGCTGGTTTCTTCCCTTTTGCAGCAGGAGAAAATTCTGTTTTCTCCGGATTGCAAGGATGCTATCCGGGAGTTTGGGCTGTACCGGTGGGAAGAGACCGGGGATGTGCCGGTGAAGGAAAATGACCACGCAATGGATGATGTGCGGTACTTTTGTGCCACCGTTCTGGCACGGAATTGACTGTTGTCAATTCCAATGAATTGCCCTTACGGGCATGAATTGGCATAGCCATGAATTGCCTACGGCATGAATTGTGCCTTACGGCACATTATTTTGGGGCAATTCAAATCATGGAGCGAAGCGAGAAATCATGGGGCGAAGCCCCAATTCATGATGCGAAGCATCAAATCATTGGAGGAACATTATGGAAATTTTGAATTATGAGAGTGCGTTTGGTTCTGAGGATGTGTCCTCGGAAAAGATGCAGGCGGCGGTGGAAAAGTGGTTCCGGCTGTATTATCGGGACAAGGTGGAGGAGGGGCTTGACCCCTGTCAGCGGATTGCCTACACGGTGGTGTCCAAGCTGGTGCGGTGGGTCTTTGCCGAGTACAAGGCCTCTGCCGGGGAGGATTTTGCCAAGGCGCTGTTGCAGCAGCTGGACGAGTGCCGGGTGGCGGCGGTGCAGATGGCGCTGATTGGCGGTGAGTGCTACATAAAGCCGGTGTTTACCGGCAAGGGCTTTTCCTTCCGTCCGGTGCCCCGGAACCGGATTTTGGTTTTCGGCAGAGATGCCCAGGGAGAGCCCACAGATGTGGGCACTGTGGAGCAGTCCTCCTTTGGGGGCTGGTACTACACGCTGCTGGAGCGCCGGTATCTGACGGAGGGGTATCTGACGGTGGAAAACCGGCTGTTTCGCAGCAGGTATGCCGGGGTGCTGGGCTTTGAGGTGGCGCTGGACAGCCATCCGGCTTACCGGGAGTTTTTGCCCAGCTACACCTTCCGGGAAAGACTTGGCTCGGTGGGGCTGGTGCGGATGAAAACACCCCAGCTCAACTGCGTGGACGGCTCTTGTGAGGGGGTCAGCGTCTATGCCCCGGCGGCGGGGCTGATTGATGCCATTGACCGGAACGAATATCTGCTTGGCGGTGAGTTTGAACGGGGGCAGAGCCGGGTGTTTGCCTCCCGGGATTTATTGCGGGAGGATGGCTTGCAGGACAACCTGTTTGTGGGTCTGGATGAGGACCCGGAGCTGGTGGGACTGACGGTGTTTGCCCCGGAGCTTCGGCATCAGGCATTTCTGGAGCGCAAGCGGGAGTACCTGCGGAACGTGGAGGCGGTGATTGGGCTGCAAAGGGGCGTTCTTAGCGATGTGTCCAATATGCAGCGCACGGCTACGGAGATTTCTGCCACCGCTGCGGAGCACTGTCTGACGGTGATGGATTTTCAGCGGATGTGGGAGGAGGCTGTGCAGCAGGCGCTTTCTCTGTGCGCAGCGCTGGGGCAGCTTTACGGTCTGCCCGAAAGTGATGTGACGGTGGCATTTGACTGGGGCAACGGGGTCCTCTACGACGAGGAAAAGCTGTGGCAGGAGTACAAGGATATGGTGGACCGGGGGCTGCTGGCGCCGGAGGTGGCGCTGGGCTGGCGGTTTAATCTGCCCAGCGATACCCAGGAGCAGAGGGAATATATCAGGAAAAAGTATATGCGTTGAAAGTGGAAAGTGTAAAGTGGAAAGTTATGGTGTTTGCTTTGCAAACGATTTTAATTGTCGGCGGAGCCGACACATCAATTTTCAACTTTCAATTTTCAATTAAAAATTTTTTGAGATTGCCACGGACGGCGGGGCGTCGAGGTCGCCGCCCCCTACAAGCAATGACAGAGGAGGAACGTATGGACAAGGCGTTTTTAGAGGGTTTGGGGTCGCTGACGGAGGAGACGGTGGCGGCGATTTTGGAAAAAGCACAGCAGGAGGATTTGGCTTGGCAGGAAAAGCTTACCCAGGCGGAACAGGCTCACGCCCGGCAGCGGGAGGAAATGATTTTGGAGCAGGGAATTTCCGCCCTGGGAGGTCGCAACCGGAAAGCCATCACTGCTCTTTTGGACACGGAGGCGATTTTTACCGCCGAGGACCCGCAGGCGGCGCTGCAGGAGGCTTTGCAGAACCTGAAGCAGGACTGCGGATATCTCTTTGCAGACCCCATTCCACCCTTTTCCCCGGGGGCAGGCGCCGGGGACAGGGAACTGAAGCAGCCTGCAACACTGGCAAGTGTCTTGAAGGCACGGATGAAGAAGTAGTGCTGTTTTTTCTCTCCCTCCGCCCCTGCGGGGCACCTCCCTCATCAGAGGGAGGCTTGGTGGAACAAAAGGACAACACAAGGAAGAAAGGATGATTTTTTATGGCAATTACATTACAGGACGCAAAAATCGGTATGGCGGATAAGGTGGATCAGCAGATTGTGGATATGTTCCGCAGAAGCTCCATTTTGCTGGACAAGCTGACCTTTGACAACTGCATTTCCCCCGGCACCGGCGGCTCTACGTTGACCTACGGCTACATTCAGCTCAAGAGCCCTGCCACTGCCGCTGTGCGAAATGTGGGCGGTGAGTACACCCCCGGGGAGGCTAAGCGGGAGAAGAAGACCACCTCCGCTGTGATTATGGGTGGCTCCTTCCAGGTGGACCGGGTGCTGCAGAACACCGCCGGCGCCGCCGACGAGGTGGCATTCCAGGCGGAGCAGAAGATTAAGGCTACCGCCAACTGCTTCCACAATATGGCAATCAACGGCGACACGGAACAGGGCGGCTTTGACGGTCTGAAAAAGCTGCTGTCCGGCACCGCCAACGAGGTGACCTCCACCGTCAGTCTCACCACCTCCGCCGAGCTGGATGAGAACTACAACGCATTCCTGGACGAGATGGACGCATTCCTGGCTACTCTGGACGGCAGCGCCGATATGCTGCTGATGAACACCCAGATGCTCATTAAGCTGCGCTCCATTGCCCGCCGCGCCGGTTACTACGAGCGCAGCGTGGACGATTTCGGCAAGACCGTGGAGACCTATGCCGGGATTCCCATGGTGGATATGGGCAAGTACTTCGACGGCGAAAATTCCGTGGATGTCATTCCCACCGAGGAGGGCAAGACCGCCATTTATGCGGTATGTCTGGGTCTGGACGGCTTCCACGGCATCTCTCCCACCGGCACCGGCGTTCTGAATTCCTATATGCCCGACCTGAACGCACCCGGCGCAGTGAAGACCGGTGAGGTGGAGCTGGTGGCAGGCGTTGCCCTGAAGAACACTCTGAAGGCGGCAGTGTTGAAAGACGTTGCCATCAGCGCATAATGGTTCCCTACGAGTACTACAAAAACGAGTATCTGGGTCAGGAAATTTATGAGTGGAACTGGCCTGCCGCCTGCTTTCGGGCAGAGGAAAAGCTGGCGGCGCTGGAGCATAAGTACACCCTGACCCCCTATGGTCCGGAAAGCCGGAAAATGGCGGTGTGCGCCATTGCGGAGCTGACCAACCACTTCCGCCGGGATTTCCTCATCACCCAGGAACGGCTGGGTGAGGTGAACGTGGAGTATGACCCGGATGGGGACAAGAAGCTGCAAAAGCGGATTTTGCAGAATATTGAAGGGTATTTTCACCGGTACCGGGGGGTGCGGCAATGAGCCATCTGGAGTGTGTTGCCGCCTGGGTCCAGAGCCTGGAGCCTATGGCGGAGGTGCTCTTTGGGGAGCAGAAGCTGGGAAAAATCCAAAGAACAGTGGATGGCTCAGTCCGCTGCCCGGTGGAGGAGGTATTCCTCCTGCGCCGGGTGCTTCCCAAAAGCAAGGAGAGCTTTGAAAAAATGCAGGCATTGCAAAATAAGCTGACCGTTGCCGGTCGGGGAGAAATCGTGGCGGAAAAAGCCCAGCTTGCCCGGATACTTCCGGGCAATGCCGGGGTGTATCAGATTACCCTGAAGGCAGGGTATCAAATGGATTTGGAGGATGAAAATGGCGAAAATTGAACGCAAATTCCTGGCGCATTTTGTCAATGCGTCGGCAAGTGACCAGCCCCAGTATGAACGGCTGGGTAAGGACCTGGAGGAGTTCTCCCCGGAGCTTTCCGCCCAGGTGGAGACCAAGAAGAACATTCTGGGTCAGACCGCTGTGGCAGTGACCGGCTATGAAAAAACAGCGGCGGTGGAGCCCTACTACGCAGAAAGCGGCAGTCCTTTGTTTGCCCGGCTGCAGGAGATTATTGACCGGGGTCTGGTGCTGGAGGATGTGAAAACCGACGTGGTGGAGGTTAAGCTCTGGGAGCAGGATGATGAGGGCGCTTTCCCGGCTGTGAAGGAAAACGCCTACATCGGCATCACCTCCTACGGCGGTGATACAAACGGCTACAAAATTGCCTTTACCCTGCACTTCACCGGGGAAAAGACCGTGGGCAAGTTTGACCCGGCAACCAAGACCTTTACGGCTATTTAAAATGGACAATGGACAATTGACAATTGACAATTAGCAGCTCAATAAGCCTTCCCCCGGGGGGAAGGTGGCAAAAATCTCTGATTTTTGACGGATGAGGAATGCGGGCAGAAAATTTAAACAACCTACTTCTTTCAGGCTTCTGCCTGTGTATTGGATTTCGCTATTCCTCTCCCGCCCCTTCGGGGCACCCTCTCCTCGGGAGAGGGCTTGGCTGACACCTTCATTGTCCATTGTCAATTAAAAAACTGGGAGGTTTTTATGGAGAATTTGCTGGATATTGGGGTGGAGGAATATAAAATTGCCGGAGGTGGGGTGTTGCGATTTCACCCCGGCGACCCCAATCTCTTTGCCCGGTTTCTCCGGGCGGAGACGGAAATTCAGGCGCTGGAAAAGCGCTTTGCCGAGGCTGGCAAGGACGGCGCGGAAATGCTGGCGGCGATGGAGGAAGCGGACCGGAAGATTAAGGAAATCTTAAACGGTGTCTTCGGGTCCGGCAATGATTTCCACACGGCGCTGGGCGGGGTGAACCTGCTGGCGGTGGACGGAAAGGGCGTGAGCCTGGCGCAGCGGCTGTTTGGGGCGCTGGAGCAGGTGCTCACCGAAGGCGCAAAGCGGTTTGCCAAGCAGCAAGCAGAAAAGTTGATAGTGGATAATGGATAATGGATAGTTAAGGAGTCGCCTTTGGCGACGGATTGAATTGTAGGGGAGGCGTTTCGCCTCCCGACGGGACGGGAAACCCGTCCCCTACATTCAAATCATTTGCGGAGCAAACACCATAATTATCAATTATCAACTATCAATTATCCATTAAAAAGGGGTGGTTAGGTGGATTTGTACAGCTTGCCGGAAAGTGTTATCTTTGGCGGAAGAAAGCATCGGCTGAATGCGGATTTTCGGAATATTCTGAAGATTTTCGGGGTCTTGCAGGGACCGTTTCCGGCGTATATCCGCTGGCGGATTGCCGCAGAGCTTTTCTATGCGCCGAGCCTTGCGGAGGAGGATATGGAGCCGGGGCTTACGTATCTGGCGGAGTTTCTCCAGCCCGGGGGCAGTGGCGGCGCCGGGGAAAAGCTTCTGGACTGGCAGACGGATGCCTCCGCCATTGTTGCCGGGGTCAATGCCGCTGCCGGGCAGGAAATCCGCAGTCTGCCCTTTGTCCACTGGTGGACCTTTTTAAGCTGGTTTCACGCTATGCCGCCCGGGGAGCTGAGCACCCGGGTGGCAATCCGGCAGAAACGGCAGAAGGGGCAAAAGCTGGAGCCTTGGGAGCAGGAATACTACCGGGAGAATAAAGCGTTGGTGGACCTGAAGCCGTCCTATTCTCAGGAAGAACGGGAAGAAATGGAAAGATTAAATGCGCTACTGAACAGTTGAGAATTGAAGATTGAAAATTAGGAACGGATTGCCACGGACGGCGGGGCGTCGAGGTCGCCGCCCCCTACAAGCAATGACAGAGGAGATTTGGAGGGTGGTTCATTAAAATCATTTGCGGAGCAAATACCATAATTTTCAACTTTCAACTTTCAATTTTCAATTATCAATTAAAAAAGGGGGGGAGAAAATGGAACAGGAATTGGATGTAGGCTTGGAGCAGATGAAGCTGCAGGCGGTGGATGCGGAAAAAGAGCTTTTGGTTTTGCGGCTGGCTTTGGGCAAGCTCAGGGCGGTGGCAGAGAAGGCTTTTGCCCCGGTGACGGCGCCCCTTTTGGAGGGGCTGCAAAGGGCGGTATTCTGGGCGACCCGGCTGGTGAAAAACATCGGCATTGTGCTCAGCGCCCTGACCGGACTGCGTGCCGGGCAGGAGGGCTACACAAAGGCTGTGACCAAAACCGTCAAGGCGCTGCGCCGGGAGCTGGCAGGCTTTGACGAGCTTAACCGGCTGGGCACCCCCAAGTCAGGGGTGGTGACCACCCAGATTGCCGTAGACCCGGAGGCATTTGCGGTGCCGGAGCATTTGCAGCGGATTATCGACGGCATCCACGCTGCACTGGAACCGCTGCAGCAGGTGGATTTGGCGCCGCTGAAGTGGCATTTTTACCGGCTTTCCGAGGCGGTGCAGGTGCTGTGGGATACGGTCAAGCCGGGGCTTAGCTTTGTGTGGTATCAAATGCTGATGCCCTTTGCCCAGTGGATTACCGAGCAGCTTGTGCCCACGGCGCTGTTCTGCCTGCAGCGGGCAGTGGAGGCAGTGACGGCGGTGCTGAAGCCCTTTGGGGAGGGCTTTGGGCTGGTGTGGGAGGCTATGCAGCCGGTGTTCCGGTTTGTGGGGGACAACCTTTTGTATGTGCTGGACCAGCTGCGGCGGTGCTTTGGCGAGGTGACCCGGGTGTTTACGGAGAAGGCGCCGGTGCTGAGCGAGGCGTTTGTGAATATCCGGGACACGGTTACCCAGGTCTGGAATGCCATTATGCCCACGCTGGAGACCCTGCGGCAGAAATTTTTGCAGGCCTTTGGGGATATCCGTGCCGGGGCAGGGGAAAGTCTGGGGTATTTTATCGAGGCCTTCTGCGGTCTGACCCAGTTTCTCAAGGGGGTATTCTCCGGGGATTGGAGCAGCGCCTGGGAGGGACTGAAAAGATTGGTGAAAAATGCCCTCAACGGCATTTTGAGTATGCTCAACGGCTTGCTTTCCGGGCTTGCCGGGGGGCTGAATGCGATGATTTCTATGCTCAACAAGCTGTCCTTCAAAATACCGGACTGGGTGCCCGGAATGGGCGGAAAAAGCTTTGGGCTGAGCCTGCCCAGGGTGAAGGCAATGCAAATTCCCCTGCTTGCCCAAGGCGCTGTGCTGCCTGCCAACAAGCCCTTTCTGGCGGTGGTGGGCGACCAGAAGCACGGCACCAACATTGAAGCGCCCCTTGCCACCATTCAGCAGGCGGTTGCCCAGGTGATGGGGGACACGGTGCCTGCGATGATGGCGGGCTTCGAGGCGCTGCTGCAGGAAAATATTGCCCTGCGGCATACGGTGGAAGGCCTGTCGCTGGATACGGATACCCTCTTTGGGGCAGTGGACAGCTACAAGCGGAAAATGTCGCTGATGCGGGGGGTGTAGCAAATGGAAATACCCAGCGAGCTGTTTTTGATTGACGGCAAGCCTATGCTGTTGCCGGATGAAAATGTGGAGCTGTCCTTTGAGGATTTGGACAGCGCCTCTGCCGGACGGGATGAAAGCGGTGTGATGCACCGGATTATGGTCCGGCAGAAGGTGGGCAAGTGGGGCTTTGTGTACAGCCGCCTGACCCAGGCGGAATATGCCTATATGGAGGGGCTGTTTGCAGGAAAAGCCAGCTTCCGGTTCACCTTCCCCAGCCTGGAGGACCGGGGGAAACGCACGACCGTCACTGCCTACCGTTCCAGCCACGGCATCGGCTGGCGCAATGCCGGAACCGGAGAATTTCGCAACTATAAATTCTCCATTATTGAATGTTGAGGTGAAGTATGGAAGTTGTAAAGAAACTGGAGGCGGACATCCTCTTTCCGGGGCTGCTTCCCCGGGTGGACTGCTATCAGGGAGACAGCGGCCGGGTGGTGGAGCTGCAGCTGCTGCAAGGGGGTGTCCGGTGGACACCCGGGGCAGGCACAGAGGCTGTGATTCGCTACCAAAATGCCCGGGGGGAGGGGGGCACCTACGATACCCTCCCCAGCGGCGAATGCGCCTATGAAATGCTGGAAACCGGGGTCCGGGTCCGGCTGGCGGAGGCGGTATGCGCCGCAGCCGGTATCACCCGGGTGCAGGTGGTGCTGCTGCAGGATGGGGCGCAGGTGACGGTGACGGAATTTTTGCTGGAGGTGGCGTCGGCTGCCACCGGGGAGGTCCCCGGCACCTATGTGAACCTGAGCGCCTGGCTTCGCAACCACGGCATTACCCCCAAAAAGGGGGAGGACTACTGGACCGAGGCGGATATTTTGGAAATTCAGGGCTACATCGATACCCAGCTGGGGGTGATTGAGCATGGCGCTTACTGATAAGCTCGCTGCCATCGGTGACGCTTTGCGGCGGAACCTGGACAGCGATGAGAAAGTCCTTTTGGCGGATATGCCCGGGGAGATAGACCGGGTGTACCGGAAGGCAATCTCAGATTTTTGGGCGCAGGTGCCCACAGGAATGGACCGGTACCATTTTGCCGGGGACGGCTGGAATGTGGATAATTTCTATCCCCAGGGGCGGTTTACCTGCGCCAGCGGCAATCCCCAGTATGTGTTTGCCTACCACAACCGGCGCCACGCTCCCTACGACCTTGCCCAAAGGCTGGAGGACTGCGGGGCGGAAATCGTATTTACCGGCGCCAGCAAAATTGACTTCGGCTTCTACGGCGCCAACATAACGGCGCTGCCTGCGCTGGATTTTTCCAATATGACCCGGCTGCAGGCAACCTTCAGCGGCTGCGGTGCGCTGCAGACCGTCCGGGAATTGAAGCTGGGAGAGGCAACGGAGTATTCGCAGGCGTTTGCCGGGTGCGTGGCGCTGGAAAACCTGACAGTTTCCGGCACCATCGGGCAAAACGGCTTTGACGTGTCCGAGTGCCCCCTGACAGTCCAGAGCCTCCGGAGCATTCTGGCGGCGCTGAAGCCCGGGGCAAGCAAGACCCTGACCCTGGGGGCGGAGAATTTGGCGAAGCTGACCCAGGCGGAGCTGGCTGCGGCGGCGGAAGCGGGGTGGAGCGTGGTATGACCCATTTGGTGGAAATCGGCGGCAGAACCATCGGCTCCGGCACCCAGGGGGCGGCAATCCAGTCGGTGAAGCTGACCCGGTGCGTCAACGCCGGGGAGGACCTGACCCTGGGGTCGGTGTGCTCGGCGATGGTGGAAATCAGCTTTTTGGAGCTGGATGTTCCGGTGCCGGTGGGAACGGATTTTAAGCTGTTCACCCAGGAAAATGGCGAAATCACCCAAGTGGGGCTGTTCACCTGCCAGCAGGCGCAGACCCGGGGGCAGGTGACCAAAATCACTGCCTACGACCGGCTTTTGCGGCTGGAGCAGGATGCCACCCTCTTTCTCAAGACCTTGAAGCAGTGGCCCTATTCTCTGGCAGAGTTTGCCTGGAGAGTGTGCGATTTCTGCAATATCCCTCTGGCGGAGGAGGACATTCCCGGGGGAGAGCTCCCGTTGTATCAAATTACCGGGCAGAACGTGACGGCCAGAACCCTGATGCAGTATGTGGGGGAGGTTGCCGGAAGATTTTTGACGGCGGATGCCTACGGCGTTGCCCATTTTGGCTGGTACACCCCCACGGATACGGTGATTGCCCCCCAGGGGGAATGCTGCTGCTTTTCCGACGGGCTGAAGCTGGAGCCCTTTCAGGTGCCAAGGGTGGACACGGTGCATATCCGTGCCACCGGGGAGGATGTGGGGCTGGTGTATCCGGACCACGAGGGCTATCAGCACTATACCTCCACCGGCAATCCCCTGCTGATGCTGGAACGGGAGCTGGTTGCCCCACGGCTGTATGCGCAGCTGAAGACGGTCACCTACACCCCGGGGCAGCTGCGGGTACCGGACACGGTTCCGGTGGCGCCGGGGGATATCATCACGGTGGAGGATACTGCCGGGCAGCGCCACAGCTTTTATGTGATGGAGCTGACCCACCAGAACCGGGCGCTGACCCTGACCTGCTATGGCACTGTCCACCGGGACGGTGACTACAGCCGCAATTACCGGAAGCTGGAGGCGCTGGAGGGAAAGGTGCTGGAGCTGACGACCACCACCAACGAGCTTTCGGTTTCCAACTGGGATATGCAGGGGACGATGTCCAATCTGCATCTGTCTCTGTTGGGAATTTCCAGTCAGGTCTCTGCCCAGACCCAGGAAAACACCCTGGTGCGCAGGGAGCTTACCGCCCTGACCCAGACAGCCCGGGCGCTATCCGCCTCGGTGAAAACCGTGGAGGAAAACGGCGCCTCCCGGGTGCAGACCCAGTTCGGACTGACTTTGGACGGCTCGGCGCTGACCATTGCCCGGTCCGGCAGCGAGATGGTCAACCGGCTGAATGAACGGGGGATGTATGTGGTGCGCACTGACGGCGCAGATGCCCAGACGGTGATGCTGCAGGCGGATGCCGACGGGGTGGTGGCAACGGATGTGTCGGTGCGCAACTACCTGATGGTGGGTGACCACGCCCGGTTTGAGGATTTCGACACAAACCGCACCGCCTGCTTTTATTGCTAATGCAAAAGCTTTCATTTTTGACTGAGGGAGAGAATGCAGCGGGCAGGACTACCCCTCCGTCACGGCATTCGCCGTGCCACCTCCCCTGACAAGGGGAGGCGTGGCACGGAAGAAAGGAGTTATTTATGGCACTATCGGGAACCTTTTACGGTACCACCAGCAATTCCCGGATTAAGCCCCAGATTACCTGGTCGGCTGTGCAGTCGGTGGCGGGAAACTACTCCGACGTTACCGCCACCCTTGCCTATACCCGGTCCAATTCCGGCTACACCACCGGCGGCACCTGGGAGGGAACCCTCACCATCAACGGTGTGACAGCCTCCAACACCCTGTATATGGAAATCACCTACGGCAATGTCACCGAGGTGCTCACCAGCACTGTCCGGGTGTACCACGACGAAAACGGCGCCAAGACCATTACCGTTTCCGCCACCGGCGGCATTACCAAGCCGTCATCCGCATCCTTGAAAACCACGGCGATTTCCCTGACCTTTCCTCTGGATACCATTGCCCGGGCAGCTACCGTGTCTGCCACGGACTGCAATATCGGCGCCTGCTCCACGGTGGTGATAAGCAAATCGGATGTGAACCTGACTACCTCGCTGTGTTATCAGTTCGGCAGCCTGTCCGGGTACATTGCCCCTGACGGCATAGTCAGCGCCACAGAGCAGCGGTTTAACGAACCGGTGGTGAATTTTGCGGTGCCCACGGACTTCTACGGACAGATTCCGGCGGCTGCTCAGGGTGTCTGCACCCTGACCTGCACCACCTATTCCGGGGAAACCTGCATCGGCAGCGCCACTACCACCTTCACCGCCACCGCAGCGGAAATCCACTGCGCCCCGGAGCTTACGGTAACGGCGGCAGCGGATATCTGCCCGGAAACCCTGGCGCTGACAGGAAACGACCAGGTGTTGGTGCTGGGCGCCTCCACCTTATCCTGCGGCATTGCCGCCACCGCAAAAAACAGCGCCTATATTGTGGAAAAAACCGTTGCCGGACAAGCGCTTTCCGGTGACTGGGTGACCCTGGAGAAGGTGGACGACAGGGAGCTTTCTGTGTGGGTAAAGGACAGTCGGGGCTATACCGCCCACCAGAGCCTGTTAATGGAACAGGTGCCCTACGTGGCGCTCACCGCCAACGTAACACCCAGACGGATTACCCCCACCGGAGATATGGCGCTGGTGATGGTCAGCGGTATGTGCTTTGGCGGGTGCTTTGGGCTTTGCGACAACACCCTGAGCCTGACCCTGGAGGTGGTGGAAACCGGAGAGGTCCAGACCCTGAACCCCATCCTGAACAGCGACAACACCTACTGGGCAGAGTTTTTTCTGGAGGGGCTTGCCTATGACAGAGGCTTTGCCCTGAAGCTGACGGCGGCAGACCGACTCAGCAGGGTGGAAAAAACCCTCTCCCTGTCCCGGGGGCTGCCGGTGTTTGACTGGGGTCCGGAGGACTTCCGGTTCAACGTGCCGGTGTATGTACCCAAGCTGTACGTAAACGGCAGAGAAATTTAGAATGGATAAGGAGGTGTGAGGATGTTTAAGCTTGCGATTGACGCGGGACATTATCTGAAAACCGCCGGACGGCGGGTAAGCAAGAAATTTGACAGCAACCAGACCCGGGAGTGGGTGCTCAATGACCGGGTCGCCCGGTACATAGCCCAGTATGCCGGGGACTACCCCATAGAAATTCTCCGGGTGGACGATACCACCGGCAAGACCCTGGTGGGCTTGCAGGCAAGGTGCGACAGGGCAAATCGCTGGGAGGCGGATTTTTACCTGTCTGTCCACCACAACGGGGGCATTGCCGGGGGCAAGGGGGGCGGCATTGTTGCCTACGGCTACAAAAAGCCCTTTACCTACCGGGACGAGCTTTACAATGCCTGCGTGGCGGCAACCGGACTTCGGGGCAACCGGGCAAAGCCCTTGGTCAGCAAGGGCTTTCACGTGCTCAAGCACACCGGGATGATGGGGGTTTTGATGGAGTACGGCTTTATGGACAGCGCCACCGATGCCCCGGTGATTTTGACGGAGGAATATGCCCAAAAGGTGGCAAAAGCCACCCTGGAGGCAATTGTCCGGGTGGCGGGTCTGGAGAAGAAAAAGGAGGATTGTTGCAACGTGGAGGTTCGTATACTGAAGAACGGCGCCAGCGGCGCCGATGTAAGGGCAATGCAGCTTTTGCTGGCTGCCAACGGCTGTAAGGGGAAAATGGACGAAAAGAAATACGGCTCCTTCGGCTCCAAAACGGAAGCTGCGGTGAAGCAGTACCAGAAGAAAATGGGGCTGGAGGCAGACGGTGTCTGCGGCGGCAAAACCTGGGGCGCACTTTTGGGGGTAACCGGTTGACGGCGGAGATTTTTGTGGCGCTGCTGGGCTTTGCCGGAACGCTGGTGGGGTCGCTTCTGGGTGTGGTTACTGCCCAGAAGCTGACCCAGTACCGGCTGTCCCAGCTGGAGGAAAAGGTGGGCAAGCACAATAATCTGGTGGAGCGCACATATATTCTGGAGGGACAGATAGCAGAGTGCTGCCACGATATCAAGGAATTGAAGGCTTATCATAAGCCAAGCTAGGCTTGGCTTAGCGATATAGCTCCCTGCGGGAACTGCGATATAGGCATTGCCTGCGATATGTGCATTGCACACGATATGCCCTGCGGGGCGTGTGGAGCTATATCATATCGCAACGCGAAGCGTTATATCGCGTTTGCGCAGCCAACATATCGCTTTTGCGAAGCAAAAATATCGCCTACAAATTGCGATGGAAGGAGCATATTTATGAAACAAAATTTGGCAAATCTGATCAAGGTTAAGACCATCGTCACTTTGGCGGTGACGGCGGTGTTTGCGGTGCTGTCTCTCACCGGGAAAATCACCCCGGACAATGTGATGGTGATTGTGTCGATGGTGGTTTCCTTCTATTTCGGTACACAGCACGAAAAAAACTAAGTTTGCCCTTCGGGCAAGTGAAGTTGCCTGACGGCAGTGAAGTTACTTACGCAGTGAAGTTTGCTCCGCAAGTGTTTTTGGCAAACTTAACTTCACTTTTGCCGTAAGGCAAAAACTTCACTGTGCAAACAACTTCACTGCAAACCGCAGGTTTGTAACTTCACCACACCTATAAAAGCACCAAAGAAATTGACACCCTATGGCTTTTTTGGTATGATACTGTCGAAAGATTGCAGAGCAAGGATGTGTATCTATGAGAAAGCTTTGGGTTTGCCTGTTGGCGGCGGTGCTGCTGTGCGCCTGTCTGCCGATGGCATACGCAGCGGAGACGGAGGGACGGATGGTTGCCTCTCAGGCGCTGATTGACAAAATGAAGGCAAGGGAGGGCTTTTCCGCCACCCCTTACTGGGACTATGCCCACTATTCCATCGGCTACGGCACCACCTGCCCGGAGGAGCTGGTGTCCTACTATGAGCAATTTCCTATGTCCGAGGCGCTGGCAGAGACGGAATTTAAGAAGCATCTGGGGGAATTTGAGGAAGCTGTGCGTGCCTTTGCCCAAAAGCACAGCCTCACCCTGGCGCAGCATCAGTTTGATGCGCTGGTGAGCTTTTCCTACAACTGCGGCGCCGGCTGGATGGACAGCCTTTCCGGATATTTCAACACCGCTGTCCGTCAGGGAGATACCGGTGCGGCGCTGTTGTACGGCATGAGCCTGTACTCCACCGCCGGTGGGCAGTACCTGCTGATTGGCAGACGTCTGTGGGAAGCCAATATGTACATAAACGGCGACTACGGAGAAGGGGAAAAGGGCAATTATCCGGACAATTACCGCTGGGTGTTCTTAGAGGGCAACGGCGGCAAGGTCCGCTATAAAATCTGCGCCTTTGACACCCATTATCAGGCAGCCCTGCCGGAGGCCTTCGGGGAAATTCCCCTGGGTAAGGACGAACAGGGCAACACCTTTGTTTATGACTTTGCCGGGTGGTACACCGCCGACGGGGAGCAGGTCACCCGGCTGGACAGCTCGCTGGTCCGGGGGCAGACCCTGTATGCCCGGTGGACGGACCCCCAGGGCAATTTCCGCCCTGACGAGACGGTGCCCCAATTTCCCCAGACGGCGGTGGTGAAAACCGACTGCAACACCCGCAAGGGTCCCGGCAGCGAGACCTACGGCAAAAGCGGCAAGCTGTTAAAGGGGCAGACGGTGACGGTGACGGAGGAGCGCTACGGCAATACCGTCAGCGGACAGACTGTCTGGTGTAAGGTGGGCAAGAACAAGTGGGTCACCAAGGCCTATCTGGAGTATACCTTCTCCACCCAAACGGACCTTCCGGCAGATAACGGCGGTACGGCGCTTAAGAGCCTGAAAAAGATAAAAAATCCTGCCCAGACCCAATTTGTCCAGCCCATTTTGTCTCCGGACTGGGAGGGCAGCGTGGTTCTTGCCACGTATCAGAACGGCTACCAAAAGGCCTTTACCGTCACCCGGGCGATGGTGGAAAATTTCAACGGCGCCAAGCTGGGCAAGCAGACCGTCACCGCAAAAGTGGAAGGCAAGGCTGTGAAATTTTCCGTCAGTGTTTCCCGGCTGAAGTCCCCCGGTCAGCTGACCGGCGCAGCCATTGAGGACAATGCCGCTTTGCTTTCCTGGGAGCCGGGGGAAAATGCCACGGATTACTATGTGTACTACCGCAAGGACGGCGACACCCGCTTTACCCTGGCAGGCACCACCGCAGCGCTGAGCTATGAAATTCCCGCCCTGGAGCGAAATGCCCGGTACCAGTTCCGGGTAGTCAGCTACCGGCTGGAGGAGGGCTATGCCAAGCAGGGTCCCGGAGCAGAAACAGCCTTGTTTATCAACGACAAAATGGATGCCCCCGGAGACCTGGTGGCAGAGGCAACGGGAGAAACGGCGGTGCAGCTCAGCTGGAAGGCAGCCTCAGGCGCCACCCATTATCAGGTGCTGTACAAGGCAGAGAATGCCAAAGAATACACCTCCGCCGGTATGACCCAGGAACTGAATTTTGCCATTTCTGACCTAAGCATCAACACCCGGTATGATTTCAAGGTGGTCAGCTATCTCATAGGAGAAGCGCAGGAGGAGGGTCCCCAGACCCGCCCGGTTTCTGTGTTCCTGCACCCCACTTTGGGGGCGGCTACCGGCTTAACCGCAGAGCAGACCGCCCACGATACAGCGGCGCTTACCTGGCAGCCGGGAGAAAATGCCACCTTCTATCAGGTGCAGTATCAGCTGCCCACCGACGAGACCTACACCACCCTGGGAGAAACGGAAGGGCTGACCTACGAGGCAACGCTGCCCCGGGTGAATGTGACCTACCGGTTCCGGGTGGTCAGCTGCTATGCCTACGGCAGCAACCGGGCGACCGGACCTGCCGGCGGCGAAACTTCTCTGGACACGGCGCCCATCACCGCAGCCCCCCGGCACCTGCAGGCTGCCCGGTCCGGAAACGGAGCCGTCAAGCTTACCTGGGAGGCAGCCGGCGGTACAACAGACTACTATGTGTACTACCGCAGGTCCGGCGACACAGCCTTTACCAAAGCAGGCAAGACCCCGGAGCTTACCTATACGGTGGGGGATTTGGACCCCACCGAAGCCTATGATTTCCGGGTGCACAGCTACTATCAGGACGACACCGGCAGCTACAAAGGACCGATGGCGGAGACAGCCCTGACCCTTTCTTTGCAGGTAGCCGCCCCCACAGACCTGACGGCAACCCTGACAGACCACGATGATGTGCAGCTTACCTGGACGGCAGCCGATGGCGCCAGCCACTACTATGTATACTACCGCAAAGCCGGCAAAGAAGCCTTTACCAAGGCGGGGGAAACCGACGGACTTTCCTACACGGTGGAAAATCTGGCGAATAACAAGCCGTATGAATTCCGGGTAATTGGCTACTTTAAGAACGGAACCGGCGCCTATAAGGGTGCCGGTACCGAGCCGGTGTCCTGTGCCACCACCCGGGAGCTGTTTGCGCCCCTGTTGCTGCGGCTGAAGTGCAGCAACAGTGGCACGGTGCAAATCTCCTGGAGCCGGGCGTGGGGCGCCACCGCCTACGCGGTGTATTTGAAAAGGGACGGCGACAGCGGCTACACCCTTCTGGGGCATTATGCCGGAACCGCCGCCGAACAAACCGGTCTGACCGGTGGCAGCTATACCTGCAAGGTGGTGCCCTGTACCACCGTCAACGGCGGCTATTACGAAGACGACAGCGCAAAAACCGCCACTGTCACAATAAAATAAAAAGGCTCCCTCTGATGAGGGAGCTGGCAAAAATCTTTGATTTTTGACTGAGGGAGAGAATGCTGTGGGCAGGACTACCCCTCCGTCTGCCTGACGGCAGCCACCTCCCCTGACAAGGGGAGGCTTTTTTAATCATATCCGGTAGAGCCGTTTGGCATTTTCCGTGGTGGCGGCAATGACCTCCTCCACCGGCAGTCCCCGGATTTCGGCAAGCTTTTCTGCCATCCGGGGCAGGTACCCCGGGTCATTCCGCCGTCCCCGGTAAGGCTCCGGCGCCATAAAGGGGCAGTCCGTCTCCAGCACAATCCGGTCCAAGGGGATGCTTTCGGCAGTCTCCACCGCTTTGCGGGCATTTTTAAAGGTGAGCACCCCGGTAAAGCCGATGTACCAGCCCATATTCACCAGCTGCCGTGCCATCTCCGCAGAGCCGGAGTAGCAGTGGAACACCCCGGTGACCTCCTTGAATTCCTTGACGATTTTCATACCGTCATCGTGGGCATTGCGCTCATGGACAATCACCGGCATATCCAGCTCCCGGGCAAGCGCCAGCTGCATCCGGAAGGCCTTTTGCTGAACCTCCCGGGGGATGGTTTCGTAGTAGTAGTCCAGACCAATCTCTCCGATGGCCTTGACCTTGGGATGCCGGGCAAGACGTCGAAATTCGTCGATTACTTCGTCATTTACCTCGTCGGCGCTGTCCGGATGGGAGCCCACAGAGGCATACACGAAGGGATATTTCTCCGCCATAGCCACGCAGTCCCGGGAAGATGCCAGAGAGCAGCCTGCATTTAAAAAGTGGGAAACTCCCTTGTCCTGTAAGCCCAAAATCACACTGTCCCGGTCTTCATCAAATGCCGGGTCATTCATATGGGCGTGGGTGTCAAACAGCATATCTTTCTCCTCCATCGAAATGAATTGAGAATTGAGAATTGAAAATTGAAAATTAGGATGTCTGCTTTTTATTCATTTTCAATTTTCAACTTTCCATTTTCAATTATTCTATAATTGCTACCAGGTGGTTTTCTATCACCTGTACTCTCGTATCTGCTAAATCGAAGCTTGTGCGGTTGGGGTAGCCGTTGATGCCCTCGCCGGTCAGCTTCCCCGCAGCCTCCTTCAGCACCCAGAAGGTCAGAAGCGCCTTTCGTTTATCTTCGGCTTTTTCATATTGGGCGTATTCATAGGGCGAGAGAATTTTCTCTGCCAAAGCGAGCTTAACATCCCGGCTTAAATCCTCGGCGTCAATGCCCACAGGCTGCTTGCTCAGGGCGCAGAACACCATAGCCTTTGTGTGGGCGATGGAAAAATGGTAATCCCCCTCTGCAAAATAGGGCTTACCCCTTTCCCCAAGCAAAATTTCCGGCAGCCGGCAGCCGGTTTCTTCTTTATACATTCGGGCAAGGAGCTGCCTGCCGGCATCGTGACCGGTTTCCTTCCCAATGGGCAGATACTTTACAATCATAAAATCACCGCTATCAGTATAACGGCAAAAGGGATAACTGTCAAATGCCGTGCATAGACTTTTTCGAGGTGATGGAAATGGAACCGCTGGTACTGCCCCACAAGCTGACCCTGGATGAACGGAAAAGCCTGACCATGACCGGGGTGACGGAGGTGCTGAGCTTTGAGGAAAATTATGTGCTCCTTGCCACCAGTCTGGGACAGCTGGAGGTGCAGGGGGAAAACCTGTTTTTGAAAAATCTGTCGCTGGATGGGGGGCTTTTTGCGGTGGAGGGGGAAATCTCTGCCCTTTGCTACACCCAGCGCCGGGAAAAACACAGCTTCTGGGAAAGGCTCCGCCCATGACCCCGACCCAGAGCGTCAGCTTTTTTGCCGTTGCCCTTTTCTTCGGTGTGGGACTGGGGCTGTTTTATGATGTGGTCAGACCCCTGGGGCATTTGGGAGACCTGCTGTTTGTAAGCGCTGTGTTCTGGAGCTTTCTGCAGGTGGGCTTTGGGGTCTGCCGGGGAGACATCCGGCTGGGGGTGATGTCAGGACTGTTCTGGGGGGCGGTGGGGTGGAAGGTGACCCTGAGCCGTTATTTTGCGCCTATTCCCCGAAAAATTTTTGAAAAAACCCGGGATTTCCTAAAATTCCTCTTGGCAAAGGTAAAAAAACAAGTTACAATAAGGCTTAAGGAAAGAGGAGGTGCCCGGAATGAACAGTCCCCTGAAAAATATCCGGATTGTATATCGGCGCGCCCCACTGACGGTAAAGGCGCTGGTGCTCTTTGCGCTGGTGCTGTCCATTATGACCCTGACCGTCCTGCGCGTGGCGCTGCAGGACGCAGAAAAGCAGCTGGAAAGCGCCCGGGCAGAGGCGCAGGTTCTGGAGCAGGAAAATGACCGCCTGCGCAAATCCATTTCCCAGCTGGGCACTGTGCAAAGCGTGGAAAGCCTTGCCACAGAGCTTTTGGGTCTGGTGGACCCGGATACCGTCATTTTTGATATTGGAGGATAGAAAATACCCATGGAGTTTACCACAGGCGCCGTGTTAGACGGCAAAGTCAAATCCATCACCAGCTTCGGCGCATTTATCGCCCTGCCGGAAAATAAGTCCGGCCTTGTGCACATTTCTGAGGTCGCCAACACCTACGTCAGCGATGTGCGCCAGCACCTGACAGAGGGGCAGGAGGTAAAGGTGATGGTCATCGGCAACGAAAACGGCAAGCTGAACCTGTCCATCAAGCGCCTGGAGGCAAAGCCTCAGCGTGAGGTAAGACCGGTAAAGGTTGCCCCTCCTGCAGAGCCGAAAACAGCTGACCAGCTGTTTGAGGAAAAGCTCAAGGCCTTTATGTCGGAGTCTGACAGCAAGATTTCCTCTTTGCGCTCCGTGGCTGACCACCGTACCAGAAGCCGCAGGAGATAATTGTCGGCTTTGCCGACATCGATATAGCTCCCGTTGGGAGCTTCGATATGCGCTTTGCGCTCGATATGTGCTTTGCACTCGATATGTGCTACGCACGTGTTGGAGCTATATCATATCGAAACGCGAAGCGTTATATCGAATTTGCGCAGCAAATATATCGATTTTGCGAAGCAAAAATATCGACAAAAAACACCCGAAGATTGCCACGCCGCTTTGCGGCTCGCAATGACGCAGTAATTCACGTTAAGCATTCAAACGAGGTTTATTTATGGCAACAGTGGTGATTACCGGCGGCAGCCGGGGAATTGGAAAGGCAACAACCGAATATTTTGCTGCCCGGGGAGACAGGGTGTACTTTTTATATGAAAAGGAACATGCCAAAGCCCGGGCGGTGGCAGAAGCCACCGGCGCTACCGCCATTTGCTGCGACGTGGCTGACGGAGAAGCGGTAAAGGCGGCATTCTCCCGGATTCCCGATGTGGATGTGCTTGTATGCAACGCCGGTATCTGCCATTACGGGCAGCTGCAGGACACCACCGAGGAAGCCTGGGACAGGCAGTTTGCGGTAAACGTCAAGGGAATTTACCACTGCGTAAACGCCAGCCTGCCCTTTTTCCTGAAAAAGCAGGCCGGCAGCATTGTCACCGTCAGCTCTATGTGGGGTCAGGTGGGCGCCTCCTGCGAGGTAGCGTACTCTGCCACCAAGGGCGCCGTCATTGCCATGACCAAGGCGTTGGCACAGGAGCTGGGAAATAGCGGCATCCGGTGTAACTGTGTGGCGCCGGGTGTGATTCTCACAGATATGTGTAAGGATATGGATCCGGAAATTCTGGCAGGACTGGCAGCAGACGGACTTGTGGGTCGCAACGGCACTCCGGAGGACGTGGCCAAAGCCATCGGCTATCTTGCGGATGCGGAATTTGTTACCGGACAGGTGCTGCCCGTCAACGGCGGCCTGGTTTTATAATTGTAGGGGGCGGCGCCCTCGACGCCCCGTATTTTTGCGCGGGTAGGGGACGGGTTTCCCGTCCCGCTTTCAGTCCCCGCAACGACAATAAAAAGGAGTATACCTATGAAAATTGCAATTGCTTGTGACCACGGCGCATTGGCGCTGAAAAATGCTATGAAGAAGCATCTGGAGGAAACCGGCTGTGAGGTTATGGATTTCGGTACCCATACCTTAGACAGCTGTGACTACCCGGACTTTGCCGCCCCTGCCGCCAAGGCAGTCGCCAGCGGCGAATGTGACAAGGGCATCGTGATGTGTACCACCGGAATTGGCGTGTCCATCACCTGCAACAAGGTCAAGGGCATCCGCTGCGCCCTGTTGTCCGACGTGATGTCTGCCCGGATGACCCGGGAGCATAACGACACCAATATGATGGCGCTGGGCGCCGGTGTGGTAGGGGAAATGCTGGCGCTGGAAATCGCCGACACCTGGCTGTCCACGGAGTTTTCCGGCGGTGAGCGCCACCAGCGCCGTATCGACAAAATGATGCTTTTGGAAAAATAAGCTGTAGGGAACGGCCTGAAGTGCCGTTCCCTTATTTTGTTGAAAATTGAGAATTAGGAGCTGATTGCCACGACCAGTCTGCGGACTGGTCTCGCAATGACAGCGAAAGGGCGAAACGCTTACATATTCCTCTGTCACTGCGAGGAGCCGCAGGCGACGTGGCAGTCCGTTCTGAATTGTCCATGAAAACAAAAACCTATAGAAAGAAACTATAAATAAAATGCATAAAATTTATTGTTTTTTCAGGAACTTGCGTTATAATCTTCTAGGGTTTGGGTTGCAGTATTCTGCCGGATGTGGTAGAATGTTCCTGAACCAAACATAAGGAGCGAAGAAAATGGAATTTACATACAAGGGCTTGACTGCTTCCTACAGCCGCCATATTGTGACGGAGGAAGAGGTCAATCGAAATATGGAGCGTCTGCGTCAGCAGAACCCCCGGATTGCGGTGGTGACGGACCGCCCCACGGAAAACGGTGATGAGGTGGTGCTGGATTACGCAGGCTTCTGCGGTGACGAGCAGTTCCCCGGCGGCACCGCCGAAAAGCAGACGCTGGTTCTGGGCAGCGGGATGTTCATCCCCGGCTTTGAGGAGCAGCTTTTGGACAAGGTGCCCGGCGAGGAAGTGACGGTGAAGGTCACCTTCCCGGAGCAGTACCATTCCGCCGACCTTGCCGGCAAGGAAGCCCGCTTTGAATGCAAAATCCACGAAATCCGGGTCAAGACCGAATATCAGCTGGACGATACCTTCGCCCGGGAGGTTGGCAAGTGCGAAAGCTTTGCCGAAATGCAGCAGAAAATGCAGGAGAGCCTTCAGCAGTATACGGACCAGCGTGGGGAAATGGACCTGCAGGACACTCTGCTGCGCAAGGCAGCGGAAACGCTGGAAATTCAGATTTCTGAGAAAATGCTGGAGGAAGCCGCCCAGGAGCAGCTGCAGAATTTGAAGGCGCAGCTTGCCCAGCAGGGCTTGAACATTGAAATGTACTGCCAGTTTATGAACACCACCGAGGAAAAGCTTCTGGAGGAGGCAAAGCCTGCCGCCGAAAATGCCATCCGCTGCCGTGCAGCCATTGATGAGGTGGTGCAGCTGGAGGGGCTGGAAGCCACGCAGGAGGAAATCGGAAACGCTTTGGCAGTGATTGCCCGGCACAACAATGTGACTGTGGAGGACCTGAAGGCCCAGTACGATGCCGCTTTTGAGCAGGCGGTGGTCAACAGCGTGCTCACCGGCAAGGTTATGAAGCTCATTCGTGACCACGCCGTCATCACCGAGTAAGTCCTGTCATTGCTGTAGGGGGCGGCGACCTCGACGCCCCGCCCTTTCCAATGACAAAGAAATATAAAATCATTAACATTGTGCCGAAAGGCACTGAAAAATAGGAGGAAAAATACTATGGCAATCGTGTTTGACGAAAACGGCAAGTACGTAGACGAGAAGGGTTTTGTAAAGCTGGACCCCACCAAGTTTGCGGACTGGCAAATCGCAGAGGAGGCTGAAAAGACTCTGCCTTCCGTGGATTACTTCCGTGAGAAGCTGGGCCTGCTGGAGGAGGAAATCATCCCCTACGGCAAGACCCCCAAGATTGACTTCATCAAGGTTATGAACCGTCTGAAGGACAAGCCCGACGGCAAGTTCATCGAAGTCACCGCTGTGACCCCCACCCCCTTCGGTGAAGGTAAGTCCACCGTTTCTCTGGGTCTGATTGAAGGCCTGGGCTACATCGGCAAGAACGCAGGCGGCGCTCTGCGTCAGCCCTCCGGCGGTCCTACCATGAACGTGAAGGGTACTGCAGCCGGCGGCGGTAACGCATTGCTCATGCCCATGACCGAGTTCTCCCTGGGTTTGACCGGCGACATCAACGACATTATGAACGCCCACAACCTGGCTATGGTTGCCCTGACTGCACGTATGCAGCACGAGCGCAACAACACCGACGAGTGGCTGGCAAAGAAGGGTCTGAAGCGTCTGGACATCGACCCCAAGCGTGTGGAGATGGGCTGGATTATTGACTTCTGCGCACAAAGCCTTCGCAACATTATCATCGGTATCGGCGGTCGTCTGGACGGCTTTATGATGGAGTCCAAGTTCGGTATCGCTGTTGGCTCCGAGCTGATGGCTATCCTGGCTGTTGCCAAGGACCTGAAGGACCTGCGTGAGCGTATCGGCAAGGTAGTTGTGGCATACTCCAAGACCGGTGAGCCTGTTACCTGTGAGGACCTGGACGTTGCCGGCGCTATGACCGCCTGGATGCGGAACGCTATCAACCCCACCATGTGCTACTCCGTGGAGCATCAGCCTGTGCTGATCCATGCCGGTCCCTTCGCAAACATTGCTATCGGTCAGTCCTCTGTTATTGCTGACCGTCTGGCGCTGAAGCTGTTTGACTACCACGTTACCGAGTCCGGCTTCGCTGCTGATATCGGCTTTGAGAAGTTCTGGAACGTGAAGACCCGTCTGTCCGGTCTGACCCCCAACGTCTCCGTTCTGGTTGCCACTGTCCGCAGCCTGAAGATGCACGGCGGCGGTCCCAAGGTTACCCCCGGCGCACCCCTGCCCAAGGAGTACAAGGAGGAGAACCTGGAGCTGCTGGAGAAGGGTACCTGCAACCTGTTCCACCACGTGAACACCATCAAGAAGTCCGGCATCAACCCCGTTGTTTGTATCAACCGTTTCTACACCGATACCGACGCAGAAATTGCGCTGCTGAAGAAGCTGTGTGCTGAGCGTGGTGTCCGCTGCGCCGAAAGTAACCACTGGCGTTACGGCGGCGAAGG
>JAFXAQ010000046.1 GCA_017516925.1 Oscillospiraceae bacterium
GCCCACCGTTTGACACTGTCGGGTGACAGTGGAACGGTACGGATCCGTGAAAGAGGGAGTAGCGGTCCTTAATCGGTGAAGGTCTTCGAATCGATTGCCGGGAAAACCGGCTGCGCCAAAGTGATGTTTGCAGACGTGCAGACAAAGCTTGCAGCTGTTCTCCCGGTCCTGTTTAGTGGCACAACAGGTAAAATATATTGGCGCATTGTTGCCGATTACATCCGGGATAGGCTGCGATAAAATATAATTACAGACAAAGCAGCGGCCTTTTTAGATACCCGGAGAAATGGATTGATACAGTTTCATAATGAGAAGAAAAAATGCGTCTCCAGAAGATCCGGGATATATCTAAACAGGTGAATATAGATGTTCAAACGCAGCGGGTTCTGAGATGCCTTGCTGTGTTTTTTATATTCATCTGTATTGGCCTCTGGAGAAATGGATGAGATAGCTGTAAAGGAGAAAAACAATAGAACCTTAGGCAAGTTCTTTGAACAATAATCCTGAATTTTACAGAAAGAGACAATCATACTATGAAAAAAGTTTTCTTTAGTTTTTCGCTATAAAGACGCGAACGGTAATTTTCAGCAAAAATGGGAGACTTTCGCAACTAAGAAGGAAGCCCAAAAGCGTAAGAGTGAGGTTGAGCACCAGATCGATACCGGTACATTCATTCCGCCTGCTACCGTAAAGATCAAGGAGTTTCTCGTTGACTTTGTGGATATGTATGGCAAGCGAAAGTGGGGGCTGTCTATGTGCACCTCCAATACAGGCCTGATCCGGAACGATATCAACCCTGTTATTGGGGAGATAAATGTTCAGGATATGGATGCCCGTATGGTGGACAAGTTTATTGCTACGTTGCAGAAAACCAAGGCAGTGGGTGCTTTGGGAGAGAATGACATATTCTTTACTTTCCCGGCTGTTGTTAACGGCAAGACCAAGACCCGGCTGGTACTGAAGAAGCCGAAAACGGAATCCAGTATCCGTAAGGTGTGGATCCCGGTGACCCTTGCCAGACTGCTGAGAGCCTGGAAGGAAAGCCAGGACAGAGCCAAAGCGTATCTGGGGGATGCGTACTATGATTATAATCTGGTGCTTACCCTGGATAATGGCCGTCCCTGCGAGGATCGGGTGATCGGCAATGCCTTCAACCGACTGAAAAGGAACGCAGACCTTCCGGATGTGGTTTTCCACTCCCTCAGGCACTCCAGCACGACCTATAAGCTGAAGCTGAACCACGGTGACATCAAGGCAACGCAGGGCGATACGGGCCACGCACAGCCTGACATGGTCACTGAGGTTTACGCCCACATTCTGGATGAGGACCGCAAGGTCAATGCCCAGCGCTTGAGGCAGGCTTCTATTCGAGGGCTGATCTACGGGGTCTGGAGCAGTCATTCCGCA
Organism: Oscillospiraceae bacterium; assembly: GCA_017516925.1. GTDB lineage: Bacteria > Bacillota > Clostridia > Oscillospirales > Oscillospiraceae > Faecousia. The sequence goes on from JAFXAQ010000046.1 coordinate 1,408, forward strand.
CGCAAACCGTGCAGCAGTCGGGTATGGATATCGTACAGCTGCTGGTTCAGCTGCAGCAAAATCCGGCACTGTTGGCCCTTCTGAATGGACTTGCGAATGCAAATGTGTCCGGATGATACTAAACCGTTCAAAACCATCTGTTAGCAAAAATGCGATTTTGTTAGCAAAAATTCAAAAAAGTGTTCGAATCCATTTTGGCAGTTCGTGGAGCTGCGGCTGCCCCGATGGGTTTGAGATAACAATTTAATAACGGGACAAATAATTAGAAAAACACCGTGATTTACGGTGAAATCACGGTGTTTGGCACCCCCGGCGAGACTCGGACTCACTACCTCGCGCTTAGGAGGCGCGCGCTCTATCCAGGTGAGCTACGGGGGCATATTCAAGAAATACAGGTCTATATGCAAATTTGGGGGATGCTCCTGCTCACGCTTAGGAGGCGGACGCTCTATCCTGCTGAGCTACAGGCGCATATATGGTACTGTTGCAATAAATTGTACCCCAAAAAAATGAATGTGTCAACGGCAAAAATCAGTTCATTTTGCGCATTATCCAGCATATATTATCAGGAGTGTGCTTGAAAGGAGGCGTAAAAATTGAGTAGCCCAATTGATTTGGATGACCTGATTTTCTCTGAGGCCGATGGTGGCCCCAGCCAGCGATAGGAGCGTCTAAAAAGTGAAGCACCCCATTGCAATGGGGTGCTCAATGCTATTATTTGGTGTAATCGTAGAAGCCGCGACCAACCTTTTTACCCAGGCGACCTTCTTCAACCATAGATTTAATCATATCGTAGCCGATGGGCTTTTCGCCGAACATTTCGTAGCGACGGTCCATAACGTTCAGAGTTACGTCAATACCGGTCAAATCATTCAGCCGGAACGGACCCATAGGGTGGCTCAAACCGTTTTCACAGGCAATATCCACATCCTCATAAGAGCAGTAGCCCTCCTGCACCAGCCAGCGAGCCTCATCGTTGATGGCCTGCAAAATCCGGTTCACAACGAAACCGTCCACCTCCCGGTTCAAAAGGATAGGTGTCTTTCCGGTTGCTTTGCAGAATTCCATCAGGGTATTGGCTGTTTCCTGAGAACAGTGCTCACCCTTTACAACCTCCACCAGCTTCATCACCAGCGCAGGGTTGAAGTAATGCAGGTTGGCAAGACGGCTGGGATTTGCCACATCGTTTTTAAACAGGGAAGCCACCATCCGGCTGGAATTGGTGGTAATCAGCGTGTCGGGACGGACAAGGTCAGACACCTGCTTGAGCACGCTGCGCTTAATGTCCTCACGCTCGACAATCGCCTCAATAACCAAATCAACATCCTTCAGCGCAGCCTCCAGAGTGTCGCAGATGGTAAGTCTTGCCTTAATACCGGCTACCTGCTCCTCGGTCATACGACCCTTGGCAATACGTCCGGCGAGGTAATTTTTCTCCCATGCTGCCAAATCCTCCAGACAGGCGGGATTGGCGTCAAATACAGTCACCTCAAAGGGATAAATTGCAGTATTCAGGGCAATCTGGCGACCCATAGCGCCACCGCCGATAACACATACTTTCCGAATTTCCATAATGTATACTCCTTAATTTAGTCACGCATACGGGCTCCGCCGCAGCACAAAATGGTATCGCCGGTGACCCAGCAGGAATCGTCGCTGGCCAGGAAGGATACAGCGGCCGCCAAAGCGGAGGGCGGCGCCAGACGCTGCGCCGGGGTAGCCTTAATTCTGGCTTCCATAATTTCCGGGGGAACGGCTCTGAGCATCTCAGTATCAATAAAGCCGGGGGCAATGCTGTTCACGGTGATATTCTTGCGAATGCTTTCCAGCGCCAGCGTCCGGGTGAAACCGTCAATGGCGCACTTGGCAGCGGTGTAGTTTGCCTGACCTACATTGCCGAAGGCGGAGGTGGAGGAGACGTTGACGATTTTGCCATACTCTCTCTCACGCATACCTTTGATAACGGCCTGACAGCAGTAGAAGGTGCCGTAGAAATGCACATCCATAACCTGCTTAGCTTGTTCAGCGGTCATTTTGTGGAACATAGCGTCCCGGGTGATACCGGCATTGTTCACCAGAATATCCACCCGACCGAAATGCTGCTCTACAGTGGCAAAGGCTGCCTGAACGCTTTCCTGATCTGCCACATTGCACCGAACCGGCAAAACACGCTCGCCGGTAGGGTCTAACTCCTTTGCAGTGGCTTGTGCCAGCGCTTCATCCAGCTCCAAAATCGCAACACCGGCAACATCGTCTTCCAGAAAACGTTCCACAATTCCCCGGCCAATGCCTTTGCCGGCACCGGTTACTACCGCATATTTTCCGGACAGTTTACCCATAACAATATCCTCCAATCAGTCGCAGGTGCGAAGCACGCCTGCTTCTTTCATTTTATCAATTTCCTCATTGGAATAGCCCATATTCAAAAGTACTTCCCGGGTGTCTCCGCCAATTCTGGGGGCGGGCTTTGTTTTGATTTCGCCCACGGAATTCATAATGAAGGGGCTGGTGGGCATTGCCAGAGAAACACCGTTTTCGTATTCTATCTTCTCCAGGAAGCCGTTGGCCCAGGCCTGCTCTTCCTCAGCCACATCCTTAAAGTGGTTCATACGCACCAGGGGCACATCGAACTCCTTGCCCAGCGCCAGCCATTCAGCGCAGGGCTTTGTGATGAACTTGCTTTTCAGGAAGTTAAATAGGGCGGTGGCATTTTCCACATTGCCGCAATATTGCCGGTCCACATACTTGGGGTCTTCTGCCATATCCGGGCAGCCGACCATCCGGAAAATCTTGGGGTTGTAAGCAATATTGCCGGCTGTTGCCAGGAAAATCCACTCGTCGTCACTGCACTGATATGTACCGCTGACACCGCCGGAGGCAGTACCCAGATAACGCTCCCGGGGATACTGCAGATGGGCAGGCTCCTGGGTGGACAAAATCATGCTGGCGAAGGTGAATATACCTGCCTGATACAGCGATGCCCGGACGAAGTCACCCTTTCCGGTCTTCTCCCGGTTGTACAGGGCTGCGCACACCTGCACGCACAGATTGGTTGCGGTGATGGTGTCACCGGCGCTGGAGGGAGGCATCATAGGCTGATAATGCTCGCCGCCGGGGGACATATCCCGCAAAAAGCCGCTTCTGGTCCAGAAAGCGGTCACGTCAAAAGCCGGAGTGGAAGCATCCGGACCCTTGTCACCGTAGCCGGTAACAGCAGCGTAAACCAGCCGGGGGTAGCGGTCCTTCACATCCTCGTAGGAAATCCCCAGACGCTTCAGGGCGCCTTCCCGGTTGTTGGTGAGAAATACGTCAGCTTCGTCCATAAGTTTCCAGAAGATTTCCATACCCTCCGGGGTCTTCATATCAACCGCAAGGAACTTCTTGCCGGAATTATAAATATCAAAAACAGGGTTTGCATCATCGTTGAAGCGCTTGCGGTTAAAGCCTTTACCGGTCTCACGCCACGCATCACCGGAGGGACGCTCAATTTTGATAACACTTGCGCCCAAATCACCCAGCATTCTGCCGCACACAGGCGCAGCCACGAAGGTGGATAAATCCAGCACCTTAATGCCTTCTAACGGTTTCCTCATAATTGCCTCCTTGTTAAATATGCTATGGTTATTGTAGTCCCGGAGCAGGGAAGTGTCAAGGTAAAAAGTGACAAAATTTTAAAAGATTGGTTTTAATTGCAGGACCACCCTTGACAGTGGAAAATAGGGGTGTTATGATGGCAGTGAATTTAAAACCTTAGCAGAAAAACTGGAAATGAGAGGCGTATACATATGAAAAATATTGTGATTGTAGACGGTGTTCGTACCCCTTTCGGTCGCTTGGGCGGTGGCTTGCGCCAGTTCCACACGGCGGACCTGGGTGCTCTGGCAATTGAAGCCCTGATGAAAAAGACGCAGCTGGATGGCAAGGAAGTGGATGCTGTGTATATGGGCACAGCCAATGGCGACGCCCGCTGCCCCAACTTTGCCCGCTATGCTGCCTTGAAGGCCGGTCTTCCTTACGAAAGCTCTGCTGTGGCTGTGGAAATGCAGTGCGGCTCTGCCATTGCCTGTATTAACCACGCAGCCTACCGGATATTGGCAGGGGATGCAGACTGCGTCATTGCCGGCGGTGCGGAAAGCTTCAGCCAGCGCTTCTTCAAGTTCTCCTCCTCTCAGGAGCCCTATAAAATGATTCCCCCCACCGCATTCCAGAATTCTCTGGCGCCCAAGCCGGAGGATGCCATCATTATGATTGAGGTGGCGGACAATATGGCGAAAAAGTGGGGGATTTCCCGTCAGGAATGCGACGAGTATTCTCTGCGCAGCCAGATGCTTGCCAAGCAGGCGATGGAAAGCGGCTTCTTATCCAATCAGGTGGTGCCTGTGGTAATTCCTGCTACCAAGAAGGCTCCCGAAATTGTGGTGGATACCGATGAGCATCCCCGCCCCCAGTCCACTATGGAGGGCCTGGGCAAGCTGAAAAGTGTCTATGAAGGCGGCGTGACCACCGCCGGCAATGCCTCCGGTAGAAACGACGGCGGCGCAGCGCTTTTGATGATGACAGAGGAAAAGGCAAAGGCGCTGGGCTATACCCCCATTGCCCGGTGGGTATGCGGCGCTGACGTGGGTGTGGACCCCAAGCTGATGGGCATCGGTCCTGCTTACTCCAATATGAAGATTTTGCAGAAAATGGGAATGCAGCTGTCTGATATTTCCGTTTATGAGTGTAACGAGGCCTTTGCTGCCCAGAACCTGGGCGTAATTCGCCAGATGGAGCAGATGGGCGGACAGTCCATCGATATGGCTACCTGGAACCCAAACGGCGGTGCAATCGCTTTCGGTCACCCCAACGGCGCCTCCGGCGGACGGATTGCCCTGTCCGCAATCCGGCATATGGAAAACACCGGCGGTCAGTTTGGCTTGATTTCCTCCTGCTGCGGCGGCGGTCTTGGCGTTTCCGCTTTGTTCGAAAGAGTGTAAATAACGATTTGGCGCACATTCCTCCGGGAATGTGCGCTTTTTTTGGAAATTCTCTTTACATACCGGAAAAAATCGGCTATAATAAACTGCAAAACTTTGAGAAGGGGAGCCTTTGCTCTATGAATATTGAATTTGACAGCTATAAGCAGAAGCTGGGAGAGATTCGCCCCACCCTGGAGAAATTGGCGGATTCTTTGAATATCGAGGGACTGAAAAACGAACTGGAGCGCCTGCATGCCATGCAGGAAGCCCCCGGCTTTTGGGATAACGCAGAAAAGAGCCAGCAGGTGGTCTATAAAACAAAGACCACTGAGAATAAAATCGAAACCTATGAGGGAATGCTTGCTTCCTGGGATGATTTGATGACCATTTGTGAAATGGCAGCCGAGGAAGATGACGATTCCATGCTGGACGAGCTGAAAGAAGGTTTTGAAGCCCTTTCTGCAGATATTGAGCGCTGCCGTTTGCAGACCTTGCTCACCGGAACCTATGATGCCAACAACGCAATGGTCAGCTTTCAGGCAGGCGCCGGCGGTACCGAAGCCCAGGACTGGTGCCAGATGCTCTACCGTATGTATACCCGCTGGGCAGAAGCCCACGGCTACACCTATAAGATTATGGACTATCAGGAGGGTGACGAGGCGGGTCTTAAATCTGCCGACATCCTGATTGAAGGCGAAAATGCTTACGGCTTCCTCAAGGGTGAAAACGGCGTGCACCGCTTGGTGCGGGTATCCCCCTTTGATGCCAATGCCCGCCGCCAGACCTCCTTTGCGGCTATTGAGGTCATTCCGGACATCCAGGACGACAGTCAGGACGTGGAGATTAAGGCAGAGGACTACGAAATGCAGGTGTTCCGTTCCTCCGGCGCAGGTGGTCAGCATATCAACAAAACCTCCTCCGCAGTCCGCTTGATTCACAAGGCAACCGGCATCGTGGTAGCCTGCCAGACAGAGCGCAGCCAGTTCCAGAACAAGGAAAACTGCTTGCGTATGCTACGCAGCAAGCTGGTGGAAATCAAAGAGCGTGAGCATTTGGACAAAATTTCCGATATTAAGGGTGTCCAGAAAAAGATCGAGTGGGGCAGCCAAATTAGAAACTATGTCTTTATGCCCTATACTTTGGTGAAGGATACCCGCACCGGCTGTGAGACCTCCAATGTGAATGCTGTGATGGATGGTGCGCTGGACCCCTTCATCAATGCCTATTTGACCTGCGCAGCCACGGGAAATTGGGTTACAAAGTAAGAATAAATACAGATTTTACCGAAATAGCCCTTGCTTTTTGAAAAACCTTGTGCTACAATAACTGGGCTAATTATGCTCCCGGAGTATGCCGGGGCTGAGAAAGACCGAAACTCCTGCGGGAGAGGTTCATATTTTAGGAGGAAAACATATGAAGAATTTGAAGATCGTCCTTGCTGCTGTGCTGGCGCTGTGCCTGCTGCTCAGCTTGGCTGCTCCTGTCTTTGCTACCGCTGACACCACCGCTGCTACCGCTGACACCACTGCTGCTGCGGAAACCACCGAAGCAGCAGAAGAGACAACCGGCGCTGCAGAAACCACCGGTGCTGTCGAGGAACACGACCATGACCACGACCACGACCACGAGGCAGAAGACACCACGACCACCGGTGAGAGCGAAAAGGAGTCTCCCTCTGTCATCAAGATTATCCTGACTGTTGTGGAAGTGATTGCCAGTATCGTACTGATTGTAGTTATTATGCTGCAGTCCGGTAAAGAATCCGGTTTGTCCAGCGCACTGTCCGGAAACAGCGATTCTTACCTGAGCAAGAGTGGCAAGAGCCTGGATAAGACCTTGGCTAAGGCTACCAAGTGGGTTGCCCTTGGCTGGCTGGTGCTGACTTTGGTTTTGTGCCTGATTCCCTGACATAAAAATGTAAAGACCGCAGGGGCCTCCTGCGGTCCTTTTTTTCAAATCAGTAAAGGAGATTTTGTGTAAATGCGTAAGCTTAGTGGATTAAATCCAGCCTCTGTATTTTCATATTTTGAAGATATTTGCGATATTCCCCACGGCTCCGGAAATACCAAAGCCGTCAGCGATTATTTGGTAGCCTTTGCAAAGGAAAATGGACTTCGCTACATTCAGGATGCGGACAATAATGTCATTATTTTTAAGCCTGGTACTGCCGGTTATGAAACCCATAGCCCGGTAATCCTGCAGGGGCATATGGATATGGTCTGTGAGAAGGACGAGGACTGCCCTATCAATATGGACACCGACGGTCTGAATATTGCCCACGACGGCAATTATGTGTTTGCAAAGGGGACCACCTTAGGCGGCGATAACGGTATTGCGGTGGCAATCGGTCTGGCGCTGCTGGCCTCCCGGGATATTCCTCACCCGCCTCTGGAGGTGCTGATTACCGTAGATGAGGAAATTGGTCTTCTGGGCGCAGCCTCTGTGGATGTATCCGCCTTACAGGGTAAGACCCTGATTAACCTCGACTCGGAAGAGGAGGGAATTTTCACTGTGGCTTGTGCCGGTGGCGCAACTGCCACCATTTCTTTGCCTGCTCCCAGGCATCCGGTATACGGTCCTTGTATCCGGTTGGTTGTAGAGGGTCTGCAGGGCGGTCACTCCGGTGCGGAAATCCATAAAAACCGGGCAAATGCCAATAAGGTAATGGGGGAGCTGCTCAGCCGCATTCAAAAAATTATGCCCTTGAGTATCACTTCCTTGTCCGGTGGCGCCAAGGATAACGCCATTCCCCGGTCCTGTCAGGTCACAGCGGTTATGCTGGGTATGAATGTGGATCCCATCAACGAAATTATCGAAACGCTGCAGTCGGAAATTCGCAGCACCTATGACGAACCGGAAGCCATTGTCCGGGGAGAGAACGTGGAAGCCCTGGGCGGAAATGCCTTGTCCGCAGAGCTTTCTGCCAAGGTGATTTCCCTTTTGTGCGCAGTGCCCAATGGCATTCAGGCAATGAGCGAGGAAATTCCCGGCTTGGTGCAAACCAGCTTAAATCTGGGCATTGCCAAGCTGGAGCAGGAGCTGACCCTGAGCTTTTCTGTCCGCAGCAGTGTCAACAGTGAAAAAGAAGCACTGATTGAAAAACTCCGACAGGTGGCAGCCTTCCACGATGCCGCCTACAGCCAAATGGGGGAATACCCCGCCTGGGAATATAAAAAGGAATCCGTCCTCCGGGATACTATGGTCCGGGTTTATCAGCAGATGTACGGCAAGGAACCGGAAATTATGGCAATCCACGCAGGTCTGGAATGCGGCTTGTTTTCTGAGAAAATCCCGGGACTTGACTGCATTTCCCTTGGACCGGAAATGCACGATATCCACACCAGCCGTGAAAAGCTGGGAATCGCCTCCACAGCGCGCATTTGGCAATTCCTTTTGGAAGTCCTCAAACAGCTTTAATATACCCCGGGGCGGCTTTTGCCGCCCCATTTTCTATTTCCCCTCCATCATTGCGAAGCCAGTGTCGCAACACTGGCTGTGGAAATCTCCTTTTAAAATGCCTTCCCCTTGAGGGGAAGGGGGACCGCGTAAGCGGTGGATGAGGTGTCATTTCGAGCCTGCCAAGAAATCTTCGCACCTACATACATCTCAGCATCATTGCAAATGCGAAGATTCTTCGACTGCGGGCTATCACCCTTCGCTCAGAATGACACCGTTATACGATACACCTTCCAATCTCCTCCGTCATTGCGAAGCCGACATATTGGGGACCCCGCAAAGGCGTATGGCCTTTGTGGGGAGAGGAGAAGCCAAGACACAGGCGGTATTTTCTGCTTGCAGGAAATGTAGCGATGTGTCTTGTGCTTGGACGATGTGGCAATCAGTTCTCCTTTCATTGTTGACTTGCTTGAAAAACTGTGCTAAACTGATTATGCCAAACTAACTTAATAGATGTGAAATTGGGCGTATTTTCTTTTTTCAGGGATAATATGCTTATTTCTGCATACACAAATAATGTGAATTTGATAAAAATGCAAATTCCATCATTGTTTGTGTGTACTGATTGTGCCCATTTCACATTGAGTTAGTTTGGCGACTATCGGAGTTTGCATTTTTTGTGCGGCTGCTTCGGTAGCCGCACTTTTTATTTTAGGAGGAAAACGAAATGAAGAAATGGGGCTTAGCTAGTCTATTTGCGATATGTCTTGTCGCATCACTGCTCTATGTAATGCCTTCATCAGTTCATGCGGCTACTTCTGGTAGCTGCGGCGAAAATCTAACCTGGTCTTTATCAAACGGCACCTTGACCATTTCTGGAAGCGGTGCAATGGAAAACTATATATACAATACGATTCCTTGGAAATGGGATCGTAGTTCTATAAATGCTGTTGTAATACAGGATGGGGTCACCACCATTGGCAACAATGCGTTCAATGATTGCGATAGCCTGACCAGTGTTACTATCGGTGACAGCGTTAGTACCATTGGCGATTATGCGTTCCGTTCTTGCGGAAGTTTGAGTAGTGTGACCATCCCAAACAGCGTCATCACCATTGGTAACTATGTGTTCTATGATTGCGATAGCCTGACCACTGTGCCTGTCGGGAAAAGCGTTACCACCATTGGTGATTGTGCGTTTGTTTCTTGCGGCAGCCTGAACAGTGTGACAATTGGTAACAGCGTCACCACCATTGGCAAGTCTGCGTTCAGTTCTTGCGGTAATTTGAGTAGCGTTACAATCGGGAACAGTGTCATAACCATTGGAGAATCCGCATTCTACCAGTGTAGCAATCTGACTTCTGTGACAATCGGCAATGGTGTCACCACCATTGGCAATTCTGCGTTCTATAACTGTGATAGCTTGATTAGCGTCATCGTTCCGAACGGCATCACCACCATTGGCGATAAGGTATTCTATGATTGCGACAGCTTGATTAGCGTGACTATTTCGGATGGCGTCACCACTATTGGCAATGATATGTTTTGTGGCTGCGACAGCCTGACCAGTGTTACTATCGGTGACAGTGTCAGGACCATTGGCGATTATGCGTTCCGTTTTTGCGGTAGCTTGAGTAGTGTGACCATCCCAAACAGCGTCACCACCATTGGTGATTATGCGTTTGGCGGCTGTAACATGCCCTCTATAACGCTCCCGGATAGTGTCACCACCATTGGTGATTATGCGTTTGGCGGCTGTGCCATATCCTCTATAACGATCCCAGATAGTGTCATAACCATTGGAGAATCCGCATTCTATCAGTGTAGCAATCTGACTTCTGTGACTATCGGCAACGGTGTTACCTCTATTGGTACTCTCGCCTTCCAATTCTGCGACAACTTAACCGATGTGTTTGTTACAGATCCAAGCGCTTGGTGCAAGATCAGTTTTGGTGATTATTATTCCAATCCTGCGCACTTTTCCAATAATCTCCACTTTGTGGATACATCGGGAAATGAGGTCGCAAATATTGTATTAGATACTACTGTCACCAAAATTTCCGGTGGCGCATTTAGAAACTGCAAGGCATTAACAACTATCACTGTCCCGGATAGCGTCACCGCCATTGGTCATTATGCGTTCTATGGCTGTGATAGCTTGATTAGCGTCACCGTTCTGGACGGCGTCACCACCATTGGCGATGAGGTGTTCTATGATTGCGATAGCTTGATCAGCGTGATCATTCCGGATAGCGTCACCACCATTGGTGTGGATGTGTTATCCGGCTGTTCCAGCTTAGAAAACATAACAATTCCATTTGTAGGAAAAAGCCGTAAAACAGCTAGTGATACTTATCAGTATCCCCTTGGTTATCTATTCGGCACCTCCAGCTATGCGGGCGGAGTGAGTACGAAACAGTACTATTTTGGTTCCTCTACCAGTTCAACGACATATAGCACATATTATATCCCTGCCTCTTTGAAGTCGGTAACAGTTACCGGAGGTGATATCCTGTATGGTGCTTTCTATCTCTGCTCCAACCTGACCAGTGTTACTATCGGTGACAGTGTTACCACCATTGGTAGGTATGCGTTCAAAAGCTGCTTTAACCTGTCCAGTGTAATCATACCCGACAGTGTTACAAGTATTGAAGCCTATGCATTCGATTATTGTAATAATTTGACAATTCATGGAATCGCTGGAAGCTATGCGCAGCAATATGCTGAAGCAAACGACATTCCTTTTATAGTGTTGAAAAACGATGAGGCATGTAACGGAGAAACTACCTTTGCAACCCTGCAGGAAGCGTTGGATGCCTATGAAGGCGGTACTATTCAACTTCAGGCAGACGTGGACAGTGTCACGGTTACCAAGAATGCGGTGATTGACCTGAACGGCTTCGATATTGCGTCTGTGAAGATGACCTCGGCAACGCTGAAAGTCTTGGACAGCAAGACGGATGACTACACGATTGCAGACGGCGACTATGGCAAAATTGCCTTCTTTATCGGAGGCACTGTCACGCCTGCAGAAGGATACATTGCCATTGGGGAGTTGGATGGTTTTGCCTACCATAAGGTTTCCCTGGAAATCACGGATATGACCCTACGCTCCGCAGATGCTGGTGTCTACTACAAATGTACCTTCAATGGCGACGAAATGGTTGCAGAACAAGTAACAAGCTATGGTGTTGCGCTGAGTGTACGGGGCACACCCACAATCGGGACATTGGGCACCCAATATTCTGCCTTTACGGAATTTACATCCGGCGCTAACACCCCCAGCACCTTGCTGAAAAATGTGCTGAAGGAAACCAACACCACGGCACAAAACAACCGCAATGCCGATATGAAGGTCTACGGCAGACCCTATATCCAAATTGGTGAACGCTATATTTACGGCGAAACCGTCTCCCGGAGCTTCCGTGAGCAGGTGGAGCTGGCGGATACCATTTGGAGCACATTGACTGCCGAACAGCAAACTGCGGTTCAGGAGATGTACCGCACCTTCCAGACGGAAATGGATACCTGGACAATTCCCAATATCAAAGCAAGCGTATAACAGGCAAAGCCCGGCAAGACCTCCCTTGCCGGGCTTTGCTGTATTCAATCTAAGCCCTCCCCTTTGGGGGAAGGGGGACCGCGTTAGCGGTGGAAGAGGTGTATTTACTGACTGCCACGGGTCTATCGCCCCTCGCAGTGACAGCAGTAATCGCAACATCTTCCAATTCTCCTTCGTCATTGCGAGGACGGCTTTGCTGTCCGTGGCAATCAGTTTCTAATTAAACCCTTCAGCCAACAGATATCCTCTTTTTTCAGTACCCCAACCAAAAACAGCACGCACACAAAAATAACGGCAAAGAGAACACCCCGCAAAACTGGCTGGTATACGTGCGCCGCAATAAAAATGCTGCAGCCGGTGCCCGCCAATGCAAAAAATGCTGTCTTCCAGGAAAGCGCCGGTCCGGTGATTTTCACAAGTCGCCGGAAGCTTAAAACGAAGTTCAGCAGATGGGTTACAAGAAAGCTGACAAAGTAGCCGGTCATTCCAAACCGTGGCAGCAGGACAAACAAAAAAACCACATCCATGGCCGAGGTCAGAATGTTATACCTTACGCAGGCTGTCTGTTGTCCAAGTCCTTTTATCATAGCGTCGGTAATGGCATCGCAGTACAGCATAGGAATTAAAAAGCCGTACAGCTGCAGCATCATACCCGCATCCTGATTTTGATAAAGCCGATTACACAGCGTCTGCCCCAGCAGAATTTCCAGCCCCGCAAAAAAGCAGCCATACAGCATTGTGATTTTCAGGCTGCGTCTTGCCAGATACTGAATTCTTTTCTTGCTCCCGGCGGCATTGCACCGGGCAAGCTCCGGAATTAAAAGCTCCGCCAGACCGAAAATAATGGCTGCCGGGAACATTAAAACCGGAAACACCATTCCGCTGACCATACCAAAATCTGCCAGGGGATTATCTGTCCCGGGGTATAATGCCAGACGCTTTGGCACCATCAAATTTTCTGTTGTGGATATCCCGGCTTTCAGGTCATCTGCCAGCGCCAGCGGTACGGCGGTCCGCACCAGCCCTGACCTTACGGAAATCCTTGGCGCAACCGGCGGCTTTTCTGCTATTCGTAAAACAAGCAAGCAAAGCAGCGTAAAGCACACAGCCATTCCGCTGCCAAAAATAATGCTCTTACAAGCTCTCACCGGGTCGCTCCCCGCCCAAAACAGGAGCATCAGCATTGTAGTCGCCATAGAAAAAATCTGCTCAGCCACCTCCACCAACGCCAGCGTGCCAATCCGGTTGGCGGCAGTAAAATAACCGACCATTACGCCAGTCAGGCAGTAGATAGGCACAAAGCAGGCATAAAGCCGGATTGCTTCGGCGGTCAGAACATCTCCTACCCAGAATTCCGCAATCCAGGGTGCAAAGCGGTAAAGGGCAAAGGCAATTGTACCGCTGCACAGGATACTGTAGATAAAGCAGCCGGAGAGCACCCAGCGGACATTTCCCGGCTGCTTTCTGCCCAGCTCTGCTGCTGTTAAGTACATGGTGGCGGTACGTATCCCTGCCATGCCTGCAGTCATAGCCAAAGCGCCAACAGACAGCACCAGCTGTAACAGTCCAACACCGGCTGCGCCAATACTGCCGGAAATATACACCTGAAATGAGGTGGAAACCAAACGAAGCAACAAATTGACTCCGGTCAATAGTAGCGCACTGTAAAAAATAGGAAGTTTTTTAGACAAAACAACCCCTCCTTGTCCACAGCATATGAGGACAGGGAGGGGCTTATGCGTTACACTTCCTTACAAAATGGAGACAGGGGACATTCTCCGCATTTTGGGTTTCGGGCGGTACAGAGCTCTCTGCCGAACAGAACAATCCGGTGGCAGAAGCCGGAGCTTTCCTCCGGGGGCAGAATTTTTCGCAGCTGCGCTTCTACCTTTTCCGGCTCCTTTCCCTTGGAAAGGCCCAGCCGTCCGCAAATGCGGATGCAATGGGTGTCGCAGACAACGCTTCCGGGCACTCCGTAAAGGTCACCTAACAGCAGATTGGCAGTCTTTCTGCCCACACCGGGCAGCTTCAAAAGCTCGTCCATCGTGCCGGGCACCTTGCCGCCGTATTCCTCCAGCAGCATCCGGCAGGCAAGCACGATATCCTTTGCCTTTTGGCGGTAAAAGCCGCAGGAATGAATGTAGGTCTCAATGTCAGAAATGTCTGCATTGGCAAGACTTTCCAGGGTAGGGTAGGTTTCGAATAATGCCGGTGTCACCAAATTTACCCGGGCATCGGTACACTGGGCAGACAGTCGTACCGCAATCATCAGCTCATAATCCTTTTCATATTGCAAAGCGCAAGGCGCTTGGGGATACCGGTTTTTCAGAATTTCGATAATCTCTCTGGCTTTCTTTTTCATAGGGCACCTCCCATTGCTTCCATTTTAGCACAGCTTATCCCTGTTGAAAAGAGGGTATTTTTGTCTGCACAAAAATGTCTGCTTGGGGATATGATGGAGTATCGAGGTTAGGAGGAGATGCCCTTGGAAATGGGTTTGGATAAATTGCCCTTGGGTATACCGGGACAGGTAACCCAAATGGCTGAGAATATGCCGTTGACTCAGCGGCTGAACCAATTTGGGCTGGTGCCCGGCACCCGGATTTGCTGCCGCTACCGCACACCCGGCGGCAGCGTAACGGCAGTGGAATTTCGGGGCGCTGTGGTAGCTTTGCGCACCCGGGATATGGCAGCAATCCGGGTGGAGGTCTGATGGGAAGACCGGTTGAACATAAGCTGACCGTGGCGCTGGCAGGGAACCCAAACGTTGGAAAAAGCACCCTGTTTAATGCCCTGACAGGACTTCGGCAACACACCGGCAACTGGCCGGGGAAAACGGTAGGCGTTGCGCAAGGACAGTTGGATTACCGCGACACCCGGTTTACCCTTGTGGATTTGCCGGGTACCTACTCTCTGAAGGGGACTTCTCCGGATGAGCAGCTTGCCGGGGATTACTTACAGGAAAATCAAGCAGACTGCACAGTGGTAGTCTGCGACGGGAGCTGTCTGGAACGGAGCCTGATATTGGCATTGGAGATTTTGATGCGCTGCCCCAAAACCGTGATATGCGTCAATTTGATGGACGAAGCAATGCGCCATGGGATTTCTGTTTGTCCCCATAAACTTTCCAATTTATTGGAAGCACCGGTGGTATTTACCTCTGCAGGGAAGGGGGAGGGCATCCCGGCGCTTTTGGAGAAGATAAGAGAAACCGCCCTGCAAATGCCGAAGCTTTCCCTGCCTTGCTGGGATGACCCAATTTCCGCTGCGGAGAAAATAGCAGGGGAATGCATATGCCAAAATCCTGATTGTGACCAAAGCTTCCGCCGCAGTGTGGATAAACTGCTGGTCAGCCGCCGGGTTGGGGTGCCTTTTCTGTTTCTGGTGCTTTTGGGAATTGTATGGCTGACGGTCTGGGGCGCAAACTATCCGGGGCTGCTTTTGCAGAGCCTTGCCGATTATGGCTATGGTTTGTTGTCCGGCTGGGCAACGGTGCTTCCCGGCTGGCTGGGCGGGCTCCTGGTGGATGGAGTATATGCCGTCTGCGCCCGTGTGATTTGCGTAATGTTGCCGCCTATGGCAATTTTCTTTCCACTGTTTACTGCTTTGGAGGACATCGGCTACCTGCCCAGAATGGCATTTCTCTTAGACCCGGTGTTTGCCCGGTGCGGCGGTTGCGGGAAGCAGGCGCTGACACTGTGTATGGGTCTGGGCTGTAATGCGGTGGGCGTAATGGGGTGCCGGATTATACAGTCCCCCCGGGAACGCTTAAATGCCATTTTAACCAATGCGATGGTCCCCTGTAACGGAAGATTTCCTACCCTTATTTTGCTGGGAAGTCTGTTCTTTACCGGCAGCGGCAGCGCTCTGGTAGTGGCATTTTGCGTGGCTTTGGGGGTGGTGGGAGCAATGGCAGTTTCCTTTTTGCTGAGCAAAACCCTTTCCAAAGGAGAAGCCAGTACCTTCTGTATGGAAATGCCACCCTTCCGCCGCCCCCGGCTTGGCCAAATTCTGGTGCGTTCTGTTTTGGACAGAACGGTTTTCGTTGCGGGCAGAGCCCTTTTGGTGGCGGCACCGGCAGGCGCTGTGCTGTGGGCGCTGTCAAATACCGGGCTGTTGAAGCTGGTGGCGGATTTTTTAAATCCGGTAGGCTTGTTTTTGGGAATGAACGGTGTGATTCTCCTTGCGTTCCTATTTTGCTTGCCTGCCAATGAATTGCTGCTGCCTGTGATACTTCTCAGCATTACCCAGGCGCAAAGCCTGCAAGCCGTCACGGGTGTTGGGTATGCCCTTTTGGGTAGCTTCTTTACCTGGCAGATGGCGCTGTGCACCATGGTGTTCACGCTGTTCCACTGGCCCTGCGGAACCACCCTGATGACCGTCTACCGGGAAACCCACAGTATAAAAAATACAGCGGCGGCATTTATCCTGCCCACCGCTGCCGGAATGCTGCTTTGCACCCTGTTAAATTTCTTCCTCTAAAATATCTGCCGTTAAAGCGGATATCTCATAAGCGGTGCGCTCCTGGGCGCCGTCTTCTGTCAGCTTTGTGTAAATCCGGCTTTGGAGTCTGCCGTAAATCCGGATAACATCCCGGGTGTGACACCGGGATACCTCCTGGGCGGTGCGACCCCACAAGATACAGGGCAAATAATCTGCCCGCCGAAAGGCCCTGGGGACTGCCAGCATCACATCGCAAATTTCCCGTCCCAAAGGTGTTTTTCGAAAATTCGGTTCCCGACATAGAGGTCCTTCCACGATGACCTCGTTGATTGGCTCACCGTCCTCAACGGTAATTTCTGAAGCAAACACAAATATCAGAAGGTGCCGTGCACCCTCTGCCCGCTGATTGTGGGAACGGATTTGCCCGGTGACGGTCAGCATACTCCCGGCGGTGGGGTCAAGGGGCGCAAGCAGATTTTCTTCTGCAATCACCGGCAGAATATCCACAGCCCCGGATAGCCGCTGTACCTCCAGTAAAAACCGGAGAAACCTGCGTCCGTGGTTTTCGTGGGAAAAACAGGGAAGCTCTACCAGAGAGCCTCTGAGGGTAATGCTGTTGGTTGTATGTTCCATAAGTACCACCTCAAATCAGGATTGTATGGAACATTCTATGCGGAATTTTCTCAAACAGAACAGGCTGCCATATACGGCAGCCTGTTCTGTCTTTTGTTATTTTGCAAGCTCCTTTACGATTGCGTGCATTTGCTCCCACTGAGCTTCCATATCTGCAACCAGCTTGAATTGGGTACGGCAGCGGTCCAGATTCTGTTCCGGATAATGAATGTGGAAGTAGTTGTCGCCGTCAAGATAGTCAGTCAGGAAACGGATGCCACATTCCAGTGTCATCAGCTTTGCGCCCCAGGGCAGGTATTCCAGTTCTGCCTCAGTCAGTCCGCCGGATGCTCCCTCCAGGAAGCCACGGGTATAGCGCCTGTACAGCTCGATATCAAAATTCACCTTGGAAAGGTCCTTTTCATCCTCTGCGCTATGGTTGGCACCAAAACGGATAGAATCGCCGAAATCATAAATAGAAAGACCGGGCATTGTGGTATCCAGGTCGATTACGCAGATTCCCTCCAGAGTGTTTTCGTCCATTAAAACGTTGTTGAGCTTGGTATCGTTGTGGGTGACTCTCAGGGGCAGCTTGCCCTCACGCAGTGCCTGCACGGCAACGGAGCAGTCCGCCTTACGTGTCATAGCAAACCCAATTTCTGCTTCTACTTCCTTGGCTCGCCCCAGCTTGTCTGCCTCCAACGCTGCAAGGAACTTTGCAAAGCGGTCTTCTGTGTTGTGGAAGTTTGCGATAGGCTCATGGAGGGTTTCGGCTGGATAATCGGCAAGAAGCCGCTGAAAACGTCCGAAGGCCCGGGCAGATGCCTCAAACAGCTCAGGTGTCGCTTTCTGCAGACACAGGGTTCCTTCCACATAGTTGGTCAGTCTCCAGACCTTGCCGGTGGAATCGGTGTAATAGGGCTTGCCGTCACGAGTGGGAACCAGGTTTAAGGTTTCCCGCATCACATCTCCACCTGCAGCAGCGATTTTCTTCCGTAAGTGATTGGTAACACCGATGAAATTTTCCATCAATTCCTCTTGGCGGGGAAATGCCGCCACAGACAGCCCCTGCAGGATAAAGCGAATAGCCTTGCCTTCCTGAGGCTGACAGACAACGCAAAAAGTGTCATTGATATGACCGCTGCCATAACGCACGGCGCCCATCAACGTTTCGGGGAAAATATATGCGGAGATGACCTCGGTAAGTATTTTTTCGTTTTCAGGAATGTACATAGTTCTATTTCTCCTCATAAAAGTCTTTACAGTTGTTCAAATGATTGATATTATATATTATATACATCTAATTTCGTATACTATATAGAAAAAAGGACTAATGCTATATGAAAACGGACGAAATATATTTGCGAAAATTTGAGAACGGATGTATTCCTTTGCCACCAATTGAAATTACAACAGTCTTTACACTCTTTTTGCGGCGTTGTCAGGCTCCGTTTGTTTTTTCCGGCGAGCTTCACGACCTATGGGAAATCCTGTATGTGCGTCGTGGAAATGCCACCGTTACAGCGGACGATAAGGTTTATCATCTTTCCTCGGGGAGTGTTATTTTTCACAAGCCAATGGAATTTCATCAAATATATGCAGATGAACCGGGATTGGAAATTTTTGTTTCCTCATTCAATATGACTGGCGAGCTGTCTTATAAATTTAAGGGGACTGTATTTGAACTGCTCCCAGAGGAGGTTGACTTATTTGAGGAACTAATAAGCCGGTGTGTTACGCTAAACAACGGTTGCTTTTCAGACACAAAGGAGTGGGATTGTAAACCTTTATGGAGTGCAGCTTCTCTGGAGTTTTACATATGCATACATATGTTGGAATATATTCTTTGCTTGTTGCAGACGAGATCTCCGGTTGCGCCAGCTTTGCCGGCAACAGCAGACTCTATTCTCTACCAAAAGGCTGTTGCAATTTTGGAAGAGCATATATATTCGAATATTACGATTCAAGAGGTAGCAGAACTGTGCGGTGTATCGGCCTCCTCCGTAAAAACCTGTTTCTCCCGTCATGCCGGATGCGGTCTGCATAAATACTTTTTGAAAATAAAAATTCGTGCCGCAATTCGGCTCATTAAAAAAGGGCAGTCTATCAGCAGTGTTAGCGACACGCTGGGTTTTAATAACCCAAACTATTTCAGCTATGTGTTTCAGCGGGAAACAGGAAAGCGTCCGACGGACTACCGAAAAAATGTTTAATTCGCTATTTGCATAAATAGAACAGGCTGCTGCAGTGTTGCGGCAGCCTGTTTTGCCAGAATGTGAATACCCCCGAGCCATCAAAATAGCATCAGCTTGGGCATTGTAACTTGCTTTTTCCTCGGTTGGCTGGTATAATGTGTGCAATTCTATAAGTGGAGGTTGTTTTTGTGGCTCGTTTTAAAATATTGGGCTCCTGCTCCGGTACAGAGCCGATGATAGACCGACATCATACAAGTATTGTCTTGGAGGAAAACGGACGTAATTATTTCTTTGATGCAGGTGAAAATGCCGTGCATACGGCCCACACCCAAGGAATTGACCTGACCCGGACACGGGCGATTTTTATCTCCCATTCCCATTACGACCACATCGGCGGCCTTATGGGCATTTTCTGGACGATGCGGAAGCTTTGCCACCTGCGGAAAACCAACCTGGCTGACGGGGAAGTCAAACTGTTCCTTCCGGAAACCAAGGTCTGGGATCATATTTTCGAAGTGTTAAAACATACCGAGGGGGGCTTTAAGCAGCCTTTTGACATCCTGGTGGATACCCCTAAACTCGGCACCTTTTATGAGGACGAGAATGTTGAACTGACCGCCTATGAATCCCACCATTTGCCCTTATCCGGGGATGGCTCCATACGGTCTTTTTCCTACCGGATTAAAATGCGTGACAAAACTGCCGTTTTTTCCGGCGATATTAAGGATATGGATGACCTTACAGAGACAGTAGGAGAAGGCTGCGACCTGCTGCTTTGCGAAACCGGTCACCACGAGGTTAAGGCAGTATGCGAATTTGCTGAGAGTCATCACGTGAAGCAGCTTGTGTTTGTGCATCACGGGCGGGAGATTCTTGAGAACCGGCCAAGTGTGCAAGAGGCCGTGGATCGTTGCAAGATTCCCGTCAAGCTTGCCTTTGATGGAATGGACATTGAACTGTGAGGTAGAATGCAATGATTGGTGTTTCTTTGCCTCTGGATTGGCTGATAACCGGGCAGGGGCTTCCTGAGACCGCGGACAACGTTCTGTCGGCGCTGAAGGCTGAGGGCGTCCGTAGCATTGAGCTGCGAACAGTGCGCAAACACCACACCGCAGAGGATGTGAAGCGTGTGGCAGAAACCCTGTGGGACAAGGGCTTTTTGATATCTCTGCATGGGGACGCGAAAACAGCCGAGGGCATTGTCCAGGAGTTGTTTGCCCCGATAGAAGGGCTGTTCCATAATATGCGCCAGCCGTCGGTGAACATCACTGTGCATCCTATCCAAGGGGATAATGTAAAGCTGTTGACGACTGTTGCCGATTATATCACGCAAAACAGCTTGCCCGTTACCGTTGCTTTGGAAAACAATCGCCGCCTTCCGGATAAGACCGAGGGCGACAGTGCTGCCCTGGTGCTTGAAATTGTGAAAAAGGTGGACCGCCCGCAGGTTGGCATCTGCTGGGATATGGGACATTATATGTACTGGTGGCGCAAAAATCATCCCGATGAGCCGGTTGTTTTACCCGGTCAGGAATTTTTGAAGCGGGTTATTCACACCCATATCCATGCCTTGGCAGGGCTAAAAACCCATTTTCCCCTGGATACCCATAGCCTGCCGCTGAAGCAGTTTTTGGATGGGCTTTGCTATGAATATTTTGGGCTCTATAATCTGGAACTGGAGTATCCGCGGTTCCAGGAGCTTCGGGCTTTGCTGCCGGCGCTGGTAGGCTCTGTCCGGGAGCTTCGTGCCCAAATGCCCCTATGCGCCAATATTTATGATGAGGTACGGGACAATTTTGACAGATGGTTTCTGTCGGCACTGACAACCCTTGACGGAGAGGATGGCACGAAATTCGGACTTATCCATTCCTCTTCCTATCTGTTCAATTTCCACGGCTACCGTGTGGGAATGGATATCGCCTTCAGAAACGCACGTTACCTTGCCGAAACACCCTCAAAATGCGCCTCGCTTTTAAAAGCCCTTGACCTGATGATTATCTCCCATAACCACCGGGATCATTTCGAGGAAAGCACCGTAAAGCTGTTGGCGCAGACGGATATGGAATGGGTCATTCCTGATTTCCTTTACGATATTGCCTTGGTATATGGAATATCGCCGGAAAAAATCCATATTGCAAAAAAGGATGAACCGTTGACTGTTGGAAAACTCACGCTCTTGCCCTTCCCAGGCAGGCATTTCCGTCCGGGAACCGCCAGGGGAGTGCCGGAATACGGCTATTATGTTACCGCTGTGGGTTCTCCGTCCATTGCACTTCCTGTGGATGTTAGGGATTTTTCGCTGGAAGGTCTGCCGAATATCCCAAAGGCTGACTATTGCTTTGCCAACGTTTGGCTGGGAGACGGCAGGGGACTTGACGAATCTTTTTCGCCGCTTGATTGTCAGTTTGCGGAGTTAATGCTGCATTTCTCCCATAAAAATATCCTCCTGACCCACCTCAATGAGGACGGACGCCGGGACAAGGATCTGTGGTGCAGCCGCCACGGGGAGCTTCTGCAAAGAAAGCTTACCGAGCTTTCGCCCAAGACCAAAGTCTTCATCCCCGCCCGTGGTCAAGTGATCGAATTGAAATAATGACACCCCCTGATGTAAATACATCAGGGGGTCAGAAATTCTCTGGGGAACAGAAAATGCGTAGGGAATGACACACAGGTCAGTCCCTACGCATGCATTTTGAGATAGCACCTTTAGCGTTTATCTGCGTTTTTTCTTGGCTGTGGGTTTTATTGGAGGCTTTTTAGCGAGGGGCTTTTTGGGTGGCGGTGCGGATTTTCCCTGACGGGGTGGCACGGCCCGAATCAGGCACTTAGGACCGGAACCGATCAAGTCCTCTCTGTGCGCCTTCAACAGTGCCTCCTTTACCAAATAATAGTTTTTAGGATTGCGGTACTGAATCAGCGCCCGCTGCATTGCCTTTTCGTGAGGGTCTGTGGGCACATAGACCTTGTCCATTGTCCGGGGGTCAAGTCCGGTGTAGTACATCACGGTGGAAAGGGTAGAGGGGGTGGGATAAAAATCCTGCACCTGTTCCGGATTGTAGCCCATCTCCCGGATATACTCAGCAAGCTCGATGGCTTCCTTCAGACCGGAACCGGGGTGACTGGACATTAGGTACGGAACAAGATACTGGTTCATGCCAAACTGCTTATTCAGAGCAAAATATTTGTCCACAAATCGGTTATACACGGCATTTCTGGGCTTACCCATTCTCTCCAGAACCTTGTCAGACACGTGCTCCGGCGCAACCTTTAGTTGACCGGAAATATGGTGCTGTACCAGTTCTTTTAAAAAAGTGTCCTTCTTGTCAGCAAGCAAGTAATCGAAGCGGATACCACTGCGGACAAAAACCTTTTTCACCCCTGGGAGTTTCCGCAGCTTCCGCAAAAGGCTCACATAGTCCGAATGGTCTGCCTTCATATTTTTGCAGGGCGAGGGGAACAGGCACTGCCGATGAGGACAGGCGCCCTTGCTCAACTGCTTTTCACAGGCAGGGTGGCGGAAGTTAGCGGTAGGACCGCCCACATCATGGATATAACCCTTGAAATCCCTATCCTTTACCATACATTCTGCTTCAGTCAAAATGGATTCGTGGGAACGGGTTTGAATAATGCGTCCTTGATGGAATGTTAATGCACAGAAGGAGCATGCGCCAAAGCAGCCTCGGTTGCTTACCAGACTGAACTTTACCTCCTCAATGGCAGGTACACCACCGGCCTTTGTGTAGCTGGGATGCCAGGTACGGCAGTAGGGCAGGGCATACACCGCATCCATTTCTTCCGTGGTTAGTGGCTTTTGGGGCGGATTTTGCACCACGAATTCCTTGCCGTAGGGCTCTGCCAGCCGCTTTGCGGTGAAAGGGTCGCAGTTTTTATATTGTACAGCAAAGCTTTCCGCATAGCTGCGTTTGTTCTTTTTCAGGGCTTCATAATCCGGCAAAATCACCGTAGGCAGGCTTTCATCCAGCTCCTGGGTGCGGAAAACGGTGCCGTCGATGTAGGTGATGTCCCTCACATTCATTCCGGAATTCAGCGCATCTGCGATTTCCACAATACTTCTCTCACCCATACCGTACATCAAAAGGTCGGCCTGACTATCCAAAAGGATAGACCGCTTCAGACTCTCAGACCAGTAATCGTAATGGGCAAGGCGACGCAGACTGGCTTCAATGCCGCCAATCAGAATGGGAACGTCTTTATAGGTTTGCCGAATGAGGTTGCAGTAAACCACCGTGGCGTAATCCGGACGTTTTCCCATTACACCACCGGGAGTGAAGGCGTCGGTCTTTCGTTTGTGTTTAGTCACAGAGTAATGGTTGACCATGGAATCCATATTGCCCCCGGACACCAAAAAGCCCAACCGGGGGCGCCCGAACACATCAATGGATTTGGGGTTTTTCCAGTCCGGCTGGGAAATGATACCCACGGTATAGCCTGCATGCTCCAACACCCGGCTGATAATGGCGTGACCGAAGGAGGGGTGGTCCACATAGGCATCGCCGATGACATACACAAAATCGCACTGCGACCAGCCTCGCTGTTCCATATCCAGTTTTGAAATCGGCAGAAAATCCATAGCTGACCCTCCCTTTATTTTTGTACAGTATAACACGAAAACAGACAAAAAGGAATAGGAAAATCTCAGGGAAGGAAAATTCAAAAAACAGCGAAAAAACTGTTGACAAATCTGAAAAGCCGTGGTACTATATCCAAGCGGTTGCGAATGCGGCTGCGATATGCGCGAGTGGTGGAATTGGTAGACTCGCTAGATTCAGGTTCTAGTGTTCACTGCGGACGTGCGGGTTCAAGTCCCGCCTCGCGCACCATATCGAGTGTTCATAACGGATTTGAGTTATGAACACTCGATTTTTTTTGCAATTTCAAGTTTCTTCGTTATGTATGGAGCAGGTTTTAAAGCCTGCTCTTTTGTTTTATGCGGATTTGGTAATATACTCTACGGCTACACCTTTTCGGGTATCTGCCTTGTAATTACTTCCGCATTCAGGTATCTCAATATACCCAATGAATTTGTAATGGATCATAATCCTCTGACTGCGGTTTTTACCAACACCTTCGGTTTCATAAACTGTTATCTCGTCTATGAGTTCCCGAAGAAGCGGTGCTGTTAGTTTTTGCATTTCCATAAATCTTCGGATAGCGTTGATGAACCGGTCTTTGTTCTGTTGCATCGTACCAAGACTGTTTATCCTCTCGTTTAAGGATGCAATCTTGGTTTTTAACTCCATACGTTCCACTTCGTATTTGTGGGATAATTGCATAAACCATTCGTCCGTCACCTTGCCCGAAACGTTATCCTCATAGAGTTTTTCGTAAAGCTCAGCAACTTTTTGGTTTCGTGCCGTACAGCGTTGAAGTTCGCCTTGCAAGGCTTTTTGTTCGTTGATAATATCCTTTTGTGTCTTTTGAGCAAGTAGGTCAGCAAAGGCTTCTTCGTCGCTCTGCAAGAACTTTGCCATTCGCTTTAGTTCAAGCATTACTACTTGTTCTATGGCATCAGCTCGGATATAGTGCCTTGACTCACAAGTACCTCTTGTATCCACCTTGTAGTTGGAGCAACTGAAATATTGAATATCCTTGTTTATAGTGTTTACGTGCGACCATAACTTGCTACCACAATCGGCACAGTAGAGCAAATCGCAAAACATATTCTTTTCGGCATTGTCCGCTTTCGGTGCTCGGCGTTTGGTTTTCTTGGTGAGTTTCTGCACCGCCTCAAAGGTTTCACGGTCAATAATCGGCTCGTGAACATCCTTGAATACCGCCCAATTTTCTTCGGGGTTAGGAATACGAGCTTTATTCTTAAATGACTTTGAATAGGTCTTGAAGTTGATTACATCACCGCAGTATTCCTGTTGGGCAAGTATCTTAGCTATGGTGGATTTAC
>JAFXAQ010000047.1 GCA_017516925.1 Oscillospiraceae bacterium
ATCGCTGCGGCGGTGGGTGGATTTAATTTCATACAAACGCAGTTTGTATTTCATCTGCGTCAGCAGATTTCATCCTTGCGAAAGCAAGGATTTCATTGATAAATACAGGAAAATTATTTTTTAAGATTAGAAAATCCGTTGATATTACTGGATTTTTGCTCAAATCCTATAAAACAACTCGAACCAAATAAGCAGAAATGGCTTTTATGCCGTTTCTGCTTATTTCTTTTGATTAAATAAGAAATAGTATTGAGTAAAAGCTTATTAGACTTTAATTTTTTTAAATTCTATATTGACAAAAGAGCAATTCTATGTTAGTTTAGATACAGAGGTGATTACTATGAGTAAGTTAATATCAAAATGCCCCTGCTGCAACGGCACACTGAATATCACATCACTACAGTGTCCTGATTGCGGTGTAGAACTCCGAAACACATTTGAATTAAGCGCTTTTGACCGTTTAGATGAGGAGCAAATGAGTTTTCTTCTTTCCTTCTTAAGACATCGCGGCAACTTGAAAAATTTGCAAGAGGAAATCGGTCTCTCTTATCCCACAGCAAAAAAGAGATTGGAAGAATTATTGGTTACACTAGAAATCGCCCAAGAAGAAAACAATAGCGCAAAACAGGAGGTTATGGATATGAGCAGTATTTCAGCAAACCGAAACAGCAATCGTGCATCAGAAATTATCAAAACAAAGTTGATGGACAATGGTGGTCGTGTTACAGTCTACACCGCAAGAGGTTTGCCTTGTGAAGTATGGATGAACGCAGACGGCACATCCTTTACCAGCGACAAACTCCCTATCAAACCGCCCTATGAATACCGTATATTTGATGTGATCGTCGATCTGCTGGTATCTCAAGGCGGCCGGGCAAGAAAAGGTAACGGTAGAAATTATAAGCTCGGCGAGCGCAACTGTGATAAAACTACAGTTGTGGGCGCTGTTGCCTTAGACCGAGGATATACGATCGGAAACTCTGTTTTCGATCCGGTATTTGTCTTTGCCGCAATTTTGGAGTGGGCAGGCATTGCACACAATGAGCGTGGCGAACTGGAGCTGACCCATCAGTATAGGAGTATGCTATGATTCGTTTCTTACTTTTTTTCTTCATTGGTTTTTGGTACAAACTGCTCTTTAAAAATAAATATTGAGGCGCATTATGGACAAATCCAAGATAGAAAAAATCCAATCCGGAATCAAAAAATACCAATATTTAAGACAGCAACTTTTTGTAACAGATGTCTCAACCAACCCGGATTTTCAAAGAATGTTTAACGGCTTTTTTCGTATGGGTCGTCGCACACAGGCTTACTATAATGACTACTACCGCTATTTGCAGCAGCACAAAATGACAGGTATTTCTTTTGCTGATGCACTAACATATTTATATTTGAAACACGGTAGATTGGAAATGTCCTTTGTCAGCAAAATGGTAGCACTGGTTGACCCCGCATTCCCTATATGGGATAGTGTTGTAACCAAAGGACACTTTGGAATCATTGCACCCAACATAAATGTAAAAAACCGTCTACAAAAGGGCATTGAGAAGTACGAGCAGTATCGATATTGCTATGATACATATATGCAATCAGATGAAGCAAGAAAGAAGATTGCAGAGTTTAATACACTATTTCCGAAAACAGACATCACGGATGTCAAAAAGCTGGACTTCATGCTGTGGCAGGAGCGATAAAAAATAATTAAGAGAAAACGCACTGTTTATCGACTGCAAAAAACTATTGGTATTACTCACTTTTTACTTAAATCCTATAAAACAACTCGGACCAAAGAAGCAGATACCCATTTGGGTATCTGCTTATTTCATGCTATCGAAGAATAAACTTATCATCCTCTGTCAGGGAAAGCAGCGTGACAGCTTTTTCAAAGGTTTCTCTATGCTCTCCAAATTGGTTTGGGTTATGGCTGTCACTGCCGAGATAAAATTTGCAGCCACAAGCCTTAGCAATGCGGTAGGGGCGCAGGATAATGTCTGCATCATCGCCCAGATTGCAGATGTCTGCAGCATTGAGTTCGATGCCCACGCCGCATTGGGCAGCTTTTTGGAAAAGCTCGGTCATCTCATCCTCCGGCAGGGCAGCAAGAATTTGCAGAAATTCCTCCCGGTCCCGGTTGATAAGCTTGCACGTCAAATGCGCCAAGCCCACCTTGTGAAAGGGCAATGCCATATCCAGCACACCCCCCAGGCGGCGAATCCATGCCGACACACGTCCTGCAACACTTGCACGCTCTGCATCAGTCAGGTTCGCCTCAAAGTGGAAATGGGTAGTAGGAATGATGATAAAATCCATCTCCTGCATCCGTTCCGGAGAAATACCTAATGTCAGGTTTTTGTCCAACTCCGTTTCGCAGCCAAAAAGAAACCGCACACCCTGGGGCTGGGGAAGAGGCTTGCAACGGCTGATATGAGGAAAGTCCTGCGGCTGGTACCAGGGTGAAGCACCGGGGACTTTCTCATCCCAGAAATGGTCTGTCATACAGATTGTTTTCAGCCCGGTATCCACTGCATATTGGGCAATCCGTTCCGGAGTCTGCTCCGGACACCGGGAGCAGGTGGAAAGATTGGAATGAATATGTAAATCGTGGTCCACAATATAGCGCATAAATGCACCTCTCTTGCGCAGTTTTTTCTTATTATACTGCGACAGTCAGGTAAACGCAACCCCTTGTTGCATTACGTCCAACAAGGCAATGCTTGCAATCCATTCCGGCAAATGCTATACTGATATCAGGTATTATCACTTGCGAAAGGTTGAAAAAATGCAACAGAAATCCAATCAAATATATGCGAGTATGCCGCCGGTGCGTCTGTTTTTCCACGCAGCCGTTCCCGGCGTTGCCATTATTCTGATGTGCGGCTTTCCCCGGGCGATTGCCTCCATTTTTGTGGACAGTAAAGATACCCAGCTTTTGGATATGGCTTCCCGGGCCTTGTGGCTGTTTAGCCTGAAGTTCTTCTTTTGGTGGTTCAGTTTCACCGCCCTTGGTTTTTACAATGCCATTCAAGAACCAAAAAAGCTGCCATCCTGACATTATCAACTGCCCTTGTGTTTCCACTGATTATGGTGGCTGTCCTATGGTCGCTGGGGTTGGACGGTCTGTGGCTGAACCAGGCTGCAACCTATATCCCGGTGGGTATCATTGCCTTTGTCATGCTGCGAAAAACCCAGAAAGAATTGGCCCCATCAATCAAAAACACCCCCTGATGTAGTTATTATCCTACATCTGGGGGGTGTTGTCTATTGACCGTTTTCACCGGTTCTGTTCAATGCGATTTAGGGGTTCTGTTGTTGAAAAATGGGAAATTTGTGCTACAATGTATCAAAGTAACACATTCCTTTTAAGGAGATATCTATATGAATATTTTTGGTTATCCCATTTGGGTGGTGGCGCTGGTCTGCTTTGGTGTGTTCTGCGCATCCTTTATGGATGCTATTGGCGGTGGCGGCGGTATCATTTCGTTGCCTACCTATCTGCTGGCCGGACTGCCAATGCACTTCGCCCTTGGCACCAACAAGCTTTCCTCCTGTATCGGCACGGTAGCTTCTACAGTGCGGTATGTGAAGAACGGCTATGTGGATTGGCTGCTGGGAGTTCCCTCCATTGTGCTTGCTTTGGTGGGCGCACATCTGGGAACACGACTGCATTTGGCAATGGATGAGCAATACTTAAAGCTCGTGCTGCTGTTTGTTTTGCCGGTGATTGCAGTCATATCTTTTGAAAAAGAAAGACCTTCCGGAAGAGCGCAAGCCCCTGAATGAGTGGGCACGCAGAGCCATTATTTGGGGCGCATCCCTGATCTTCGGCGCTTATGACGGTTTCTATGGTCCCGGAACAGGCACATTCCTGCTGCTTTCGTTCTGCTATCTGGCGAAAATTGACGTGCGTACAGCCTCCGGCAACGTAAAGCTGGTCAATCTGGCCTCCAACGTAGGCGCCGTGTTTACCTCCCTGATGGCCGGCAAGGTATTGATCCCCCTGGGTCTTATTTCCGCAGTATTTGCCACAGCCGGTCAGTACATTGGCGCCGGTCTGGCGCTGAAAAACGGTTCTAAAATCGTTCGCCCGGTAATTTTAGTTGTGATCATTCTGTTAGCTGTAAAAGTTCTTTTAGAGTTCTTTGGGATTGCATAATTTAAGGCCCCGTAATTACGGGGCCTTTATCATATTTTGAAATGGGAAGGGTTATCCTGAAAGTATTTACGGAAGATTCGTGTAAAATAGGACAAATTATCATATCCGCAAGCTACTGCCGCCTCGCAGACCCGCATACCACCCTCGATCAAGTGCCGGGCTTCTGTGCAACGAATCAGGTTTGCCGTATAGATCAGCGAATTTCCGGTGTAGGTTTTGAATAACCGGGACAAATGGTGCTTGCTGATGCCGACATAATCAGAAACCTCGTCCAATTTAATATTGGTGTTCATATTTTGTCGAATGTAACTAATTGCTTTTCGCACATATTCATTGGATGGGTCTTCTTTTTTTCCAATTGTAGCATAGTCCCGGCACAGCGCTGTCAACAGCGTCAGTACAGCCTGACGAATATTCAGGACAGAGCGGAAATCTTCCGGTTCTTTTTGTTCATAGGCCTGCGCAACTGCCTCAAACAGCTTACATAGCGCAGCATCCTGAATAGAGGACTGAAACACCAGCTGATCAATGGGAATTCCATTTTCTATGCAAAAACTGTTGTCAACAATCAAACACCGATACCGCACTTCACTGTTACTACAAATATTATGGGGCACGTCCGGGTTCACCACAAAAATATCTCCCGGGCGAAAATCCGTTACCATTGCCCCGCAACGGATAAATCCCTCACCACCAATACAGTACAGCAATTCCATATTGGTGTGCCAGTTGGGGGTGTGGTTGCATACAGAAACGATATGCTGCCGATAAAAAATAAATGGCAACAGTGGGTCTTTCATAACATGGTTTTCGTAGGTATAAACTTGCATAGTAAACTCCATATAGCAAGAATATGACAATTTTTGCCAGAAATAGGCATTGAATAACATCTAAAATGAGTATAAAGTATAAATATCTAAAAAGCAAGCAAAAAAATATTTGCCAGGAGGAACTATGGAACAAATTTCTGTTATCATCATTGGTGCCGGAAATCGTGGTACCAGCTATGCAACCTTTATGGGGCAAATGCCGGAGCAGTACAAAATCGTGGGTGTTGCGGATGCTGACCCCGCCCGTCGCAAGCGGATGCAGGCAGCGCACAACACTCCGGAAAAAAACTGTTTTGCTTCCTGGGAAGAAATTCTGGCACAGCCAAAAATGGCAGATGTAGCTGTCATTTCAACTGTGGATAATATGCACTATGCCCCAGCTATGAAAGCCATCGAACTAGGCTATCATCTGCTGCTGGAAAAACCGGTAGCGCAAACTGCGCAAGAATGTGCAGACATTGCCCTTGCAGCCAAAAACAAGGGTGTTACCGTACTTGTATGCCACGTGCTTCGTTATACCCCCTTCTTTGGCACGGTGAAAAAGCTCCTTATGGACAAGATCATCGGTGAGCCGGTGTCTGTGATCCACGTGGAAGCCGTGGGCAACGTTCACCAAAGTCACAGCTACATCCGGGGCAATTGGCACAGCGAAAAAGAAGCCACACCGATGCTTCTGGCAAAAAGCTGTCACGATCTGGATATTATACAGTGGCTGCTGGACAAGCCCTGCAAAAGCGTCCAATCTTTCGGTTCGCTTACCTATTTTCGAAAAGAAAATGCACCGGAGGGTGCGCCGGTACGTTGCGCCGACGGTGGCTGTCCCATAGCCGACACCTGTCCTTACAACTGCATCAAGCTATATTACGATAATAAAAAGAACGAGTGGTTTCGGGGCGCTTGCACAAAGAACATTGCCAAGGGCGATGTACCCACTGACGAGGAGGTTATGGAAGCGCTGCGCACCACGGACTACGGTCTGTGCGTATTCCAGGCCAACAATGATGTGGTGGATCACCAGGTGGTCAACATGGAATTTGAAGGTGGTATCACTGCCAGCTTCTCTATGAACTGCTTTAACAAGGGCGGTCGATATCTGCGTATTTTCGGCACAGAAGGCGAGATGTTTGCTGATGTCAGCACCAATCAAATTTCCGTGTTTACCTTCCAGGATCGTCAAACCCGTGACATTCCTGTTGAGGAAACGGAAGAGAGCATTTTGGGCGGTCACGGCGGTGGTGATATTGGCATCATCAAAGAATTGTATGAATACCTGAGCGGCAATTACACCGGCTATCGGGCGGCTGATATTCATACCTCTGTAAAAAACCATTTTATTGGGTTTTCCGCAGAGCTTTCCCGTCACAACGGCACAGTAGAATCCATTGATGACTTTATGAAATCCTACGGTTTTACCAACCAATATAAATAAAAAATTGCGAGTTCGTTTGAACTCGCAATTTTTCTTATCCAATTCGGGTCTGGGTAGTATACAGGTCTGCGTAAACGCCGCCTTTTTCCAAAAGTTCCTCGTGGGTGCCGCACTCGGTGATTTCCCCATCGGAGATGGACACAATACGGCTGGCTGTGCGAATGGTGGACAGCCGGTGGGCAATGATGAGGGTGGTTCTACCCTGGGAAAGGGTGTCAAAAGCACGCTGGATTTTGGATTCTGTCACCGTATCCAACGCAGAGGTGGCCTCGTCCAAAATAAGAATCGGTGGGTTTTTCAGGAAAATCCGGGCAATGGCCACACGTTGCTTCTGACCACCGGATAGGAGCGTTCCACGCTCGCCTACATAGGTCTGGAAGCCCTTTGGCATTGCCAGAATATCCTCATAAATCTCCGCTTTCTTTGCCGCCTCAATTACCTCTTCTTCGGTGGCATCCGGCTTGCCGTAACGGATATTTTCCAAAATCGTATCGGCAAACAAAAACACATCCTGCTGGACAATACCGATGTTCTGGTGGATGGATTTTTGGGTCACATCCCGCACATCCTGGCCATCGATCAAGATACTGCCCTGGGTCACCTCGTAAAACCGGGGGATCAACTGACACAGGGTGGTTTTGCCGCCACCGGAAGGGCCTACAATAGCAATGGTTTCTCCCGGTGCGATCTCCAGATTGACATTTTTCAGAACTGCCAGATCACCGTCATAGGCAAAGGACACATCCCGGACAGAAATGGCGCCTTTTATTTTTTCCAGCGCCGGGGCATTTTCCTGATCCTGCAAGGTAGGCTCGGTACGCATCAGTTCCACAAAGCGGTTCAGCCCTGCAAAGCCATTGGCGAAAAGCTCTGAAAAAGAGGAAAGCTTGCGCATAGGCGCAATAAAGCTTGTAATATATAAAGAAAAGGTCAGCAAATCCCGGTAATCCATTTTCCGGGTCATCACCAGATAACCGCCGTAGCCAATCACTACCACATTCAGGCAGGTCAGCCAGAATTCCATTGAGGCTGAAAACCGGCCCATTGCCTTGTGGAAGCTCCGCTTGGAGGTTTTATAAATATCGTTGGCTGTGTTAAACCGACGGTTTTCCAGGTCTTCGTTGGCAAAGGCCTTGGCTGTGCGGATTCCGGTGAGGCTGGACTCAATTTCCTGGTTGATATGACCTAACTTTTCCTTGACGGAAACCGAGGCTTTCTCCATACTGCTTCGCATAGAAAAGATCACAATCAAAAAGACCGGGATCAAAATTCCCACCACCAGCGCCAAGCGCCACTGGATGGTTCCCATCACCACAAGCGCACCCACAATGGTCAGACTTGCCGTAATCACATCCTCCGGACCGTGGTGCGCCAACTCTGTCACCTCAAACAGGTCAGCAGTCAGCCGGCTCATCAGCTGGGGTGTGCGGTTACGGTCATAGAAATCGTAATTCAGCTCCTGCATATGCCGAAACAGGTCTGAGCGAATATCTGCCTCCACCCGAATGCCAAAGGTATGACCGTAATAGCAGACAATATAGTTCAAAAAAGCCCGGATCAGGTAGCACACCACCATAGCGCCCATCACGGTAAAGAACAGACCAAACAGGTTGTGGGGCAGCATTTCATACAGGGCGCTGCGGGTTACCAGCGGGAACAGCAAATCAATCCCCGCAATGAGCATTGCGCACAGAACATCAATAAAAAACAGCTTCTTATGCCGGGAAAAATAGGAAAGAAATATCCGCAAGGGAGATTTCTGTTGATATTCCTTGGTTGTCATCATCCTCACCTCTTTTCTTTATTATACACAGAAAAAACATTTACGCAAGGGCAGTGTTATGATATACTGTTTGTAAAGGATGTGACGAGAATGGAAATTCTGTTTTCCGATAAGGACATTGCTGTTTGCCTGAAGCCTGTGGGGCTGGATGCGGAGCACGAAGTGCCGCAATTGCTCCGGGAACAGCTGGGCGGAGAGATTTTCACGCTGCATCGGCTGGACAAAAACGTAGGCGGTGTGATGGTATATGCCCGGAGCAAAAAAAGCGCCGGGGCGCTTTCCTGGCTTATTCAAAGTGGCGAAATGGTAAAAGAATATGTGGCAAAAGTTCACGGAGAGGTGCCTGCGACAGGTGACTGGGAAGATTTACTTTTTAAGGATTCCCGGCGAAACAAGGTGTTTGTGGTGGACCGGGAACGAACCGGGGTCAAAAAAGCACGATTGGAATTTCAGCGGTTGCAGCCGGGGCTTGTGCAAATTCGCCTGCATACCGGAAGAAGCCACCAAATTCGGGTGCAGTTTGCTTCCCGGGGCTTTCCGCTGGTAGGCGACCATAAATATGGCGCCCGGGATGACGTTGCGGCACCGATGCTGTATTCTTTCCGCATCACCTTCCCCTATCAGGGAAAAACGGCAGTATTTTCCCATCTGCCGGACTGGGCAAAGGAGTAACTTATGGATATAGAAGATTTGAAGTTTAATTTTGGCTGTGCCTCCTGTGGCTACAAAAAGCAGGCTGCGGACAAGCCCTTGGGGCATATCCCGG
Source organism: Oscillospiraceae bacterium (assembly GCA_017516925.1). GTDB lineage: Bacteria > Bacillota > Clostridia > Oscillospirales > Oscillospiraceae > Faecousia. The sequence continues at coordinate 8,965 of JAFXAQ010000047.1, forward strand.
TGAGCCGGGTCATTGAGAAGCTGGATGAATGCTTTTCCAGAAACGATATGCCGGAAGCCGGGCGGCTTCTGGACTACTGGCGGAAAGAGGCAGTATCTCTCCGGGACAGCCGGGGTGAGCTGACGGTTGTCAGTGAGCAAATTGGTTATTTCCGGAAAACCGGAGAAAAAGAACAGGCTTTGGAAGCCGTTTCCCGGGCATTGGAACTGATTGGACAAGACCCGGACAACGTCTCCTACGGCACGATTTTGCTCAATGCCGCCACCACGCTGAAAGCCTTTGGCAAGGCAGAGGAAGCCCTCCCCCTTTACGATCAGGCGTTTGCGCTCTACAAGGCGCATTTGGCGGAGGATGATGTGCTCTTTGCCGGGTACTATAATAATTACGGCTTGGCTTTGGCAGATTTGGATCGCTATGTGGAGGCAGAGGCAGCTTATCAAAAAGCCCTTTCCATTGTGCTGAAAAAGGAAAACAGGCTGGGTGGGGCAATCACCTACCTGAATATGGCGCAGATGTATCCCTACTGGGATGAAAAATCTGCCGCAGACATCAAACTCTGTCTGGAAAAGGCAAGAGAAATTCTGGAGAGCCCGGAAAACGAACAAAACGGCTACTATGCCTTTGTGCTTTCCAAGTGCGCCCCCGCCTTCCGGGAATTTGGAAAGCCCGATATTGCCGCTAAAATGGAAACGCTATCGGAGGAAATCTATGCAGGGAATTGAACTTTGCAAAGCCTATTATGAAGCCTACGGAAAACCGATGCTGGAAACCCAATTTGCAGATAAGCTGGACCGGATTGCCGTGGGCTTGGTGGGAGAAGGCTCCGAGTGTCTGGGCTATGACGATGAAATCTCCCGGGACCACGATTTTGAGCCGGGCTTTTGCCTGTGGATCACCCGGGAGGATGAACGGGACTTCGGTTTCCGGCTGGAACGAGCGTATGCCAAACTTCCCAAAACCTTCGAAGGATACACAAGAGCGCCCCTGTCTCCGGTGGGAGGCAACCGCCACGGTGTACTGGTCATTGAGGACTTTTATGAAAAGTTCTTAGGGACAACCTCTGTTCCGGAAACGATTTCCCAATGGTTGTCCATCCCCTCTGCCACCTTGCGCACCGTTGTCAGTGGGCAGGTGTGGCAGGATGATTTGGGGGTCTTTTCCAAAATCCGGGAGACGCTGCAAGCAGGCTACCCGGAGGACATCCGGCTGAAAAAGCTTGCCGCCCACACCATTATGATGAACCAAGCCGGTCAGCACAATCTGGGGCGCTGTCTTGCCCGGGATGAAATGGGCGGCGCACAGCTATGCATTGCCGAGTTTGTCCGCCACGCAATTTCTGCCATTTATTTGCTGAATAATACTTACGAGCCCTTTTATAAATGGGCATACCGGGGTATGCGGGAGTTGCCGATTTTGTGGGAGCTGGAAAGCGCCCTCACATCCCTGCCCTTAAGCGAACATCCGGAAACACTGGTTGCAGAGATTGCTCACAGCTTTTCTGAGGCTTTCCGTCAGCAAGGAATTTCCGATGCTCAGGGTGATGCCCTCTGCGCTCACGCTTATGCCATTACCAACAAAATCACCGACGCAAACATCCGGAATATGCACGTGATGGACGGCATTTGACAGGAAGAACAGATTGTCGTGAACGGTATGGAATCCCCCGGTCAGCTTCGCTGACAGCCCACTTCACACGGGGCCTTAGCCATGCAATGTCGGAGGCAAGTATGGATATCAATTGACTACCCCTCAGTCAAAAATCAAAGATTTTTGCCAGCTCCCCTGACAAGGGGAGCCTAAAAAAGGCAGACACGAGATGTGTCTGCCTTTGCTTTTATAGGATACGCAAGCCGCCGAGGGGGCGGATGGAGAGGATATGGCAAGCGCCCTGGCCAAAGACGGCTTCTATGCCGCTGCGGTAGCTTTCTACCAGCATTTCCGGTACGTAAGCCTGTATGGTGCCGGCAAAGCCGCCACCCTGCACACGGCTGACTCCCTGCCCCTGCAGCAGCTCGTCACTGAGGGCAAGCGCAACCGAGATGCCCTGACTTTGCACATTTTTGGACGTATACACGTTTTGCAGATACTGGAAGGAGGATGCGCCGGAGGCCTTTACCAGCTTCAAGAACCCGCTGAAATCCTTTTGTTCCAGAGCAAGCCTTTGGGCATCTGCCCGTTCATTTTCCGCATACAGGTGCATCGCCCGGAGCACAGGACGGTCACCCAGCTTTTCCCGGAGAGCAGGAATGTTCTGATAAAACGTCTGCTTATCCACTTCCGACAGGACTGTTTTCCCCAAAGCAGCTGCAACAGAACGCATTTCACCGGGAATGGCTGCGTATTCGTCCGTCAGGTCCGCATGGGAGCCCTTGGTATCCACCACGCACAGGGCATAGCCGTATGTCTGCAGGTCCAGAGAAACCGGCTGCACATCCGGCTTTTGGGGATTACCGAAATCTACGTACACAAGGCTACCCACAGAGGATGCCATTTGGTCCAGCAGACCGCAGGGCTTTCCAAAATGGATATTCTCTGCCTCCTGACCAATTTGCGCCAGGGTGATTGCATCCACCGCGCCCTGATTATACAGACCTGAGAAGATATTTCCCAGCAGCACCTCAAAGGCTGCCGAGGAGGAAAGACCGGAACCGGACAGCACGTCACTGGTCACGTAGGCATCAAAGGCGCCGATGGCATAGCCACGCTTGTGCATAGCCGCTGCCACGCCACGAATCAGCGCTTTGGTGGTGCCATATTCTTCCGTATTTGCCGCCAGGTCGGAAATATCCGCCTGCACTTCCCCATAGCCCTCTGAGAACAGCCGAATGGTTGTTCCGGGCTTGGGCAGCACCACCGCAATGGCATCCAAATTCACCGCTGCCGCCAGCACCTTGCCGTTTTGGTGGTCGGTATGGTTGCCACCCACCTCGGTTCTGCCGGGGGCAGAATACAGCTGCACCTCGCCGTCGCCGTACTGGGCTTTGAAGGCATTCAGCGCCGCTATGTACCGCTTTGTCTGGTTTTCCAGATTTCTCTTGCCGTACAGGCGGCACAGAAGCTCTGCGCATTTTTCAGACTGTAGCTGCAAAATCGTTTCCGCAATCATAATTTGCTCCTTAAAATTGATAGATAGTCGTGCTGTGGTAGGGTCTGTCCGGACCGAAGATACAGGACGGGAAATGGGGCTTATTCACGCTGTCCGGGAAGAACTGGGTTTCCATGGCAAAGCCGCTGTAGCGACCGTAAACAGCGCCGTCCTTGGCATTTTCCGGCTCCATCATATTGCCGGAATAAATCTGCACCCCGGGAAGGTCTGTGTACACCGTCATTGTGCGAGTTTCGTCAGAATTTTTTACAACGGCAATTTTTCGCACCTCGCCATTAAAGCTGTCTAACGACCAGTTGTGGTCATAGCCCTTGGTTTCAGGCAGCTGATGCATCCGGGCACCGAAAGGCTGCATAATCCTAAAATCCATCGGCGTGTTTTCTACCGGCAGAATCTCACCGGTAGGAATTAAATCCTGATACACCGGGGTGAAAGCCGAAGCAAACAGCTGCAGCTTATGGTTTTTAATATCACCGCTGCCCTGTCCGTCCAGATTAAAATAACAGTGGTTGGTCATATTGATGGGGGTGTTTTGGTCACTGGTCACGTCATAGGTAATTTCCAAGGCATTGTCCCAGGTCAGGGTATAACGGACGGAGATTTCCTTATTACCGCCAAAGCCCATTTCCCCGTGGCCCAGGTGCAGACGGAACGTAACAGAATTTTCCTCCACAGAATAATCCCACACACGCTTATGCGCACCCAGGTCACGGTGGGAATGGAGGTTGTTTTCGCCGTCATTTTTATCCAAGTGATAGGTTTTACCCTCCAGGGTATATTCCGCGCCACCAATTCTGTTGGAATTGGGACCGATAATGGCGCCGTAAAAGTTGTTGTTTTCCCGGTATTCCTCCAAGGTATCATAGCCCAGCGCCACGTCTGCAACCTTTCCGTGAATATCCGGAACCTCCAGGCGGATAAGTAAGGCGCCGAAGTTACTTAAGGTCACGGACATTTTATTCTCGTTTTCCAAACGGAACAGGAAGATTTCCCGGTTATCTATTTTACCAAATAAGGTCTTTTCCATAGCTTTCCTCGATTTCACTTTTTTACGTTCTCGCTGTGTTCTCTTATTTTACCGATTTCCCCTATTACAGTCAAGGGCGTTTAAGAAAAAAAGGGGACAGCAAAACTGTCCCCAGTGTGGAACTATTCTTACTTCTGCATTTTCTTTCGATATTCCCGGGGGCGAATGCCGCATTTATGCTTAAACAAATTGGAGAAATAATGGGCATCATTATAGCCCACCGTTTCTGCAATCTCCTGAATGGACAGGCGGGAATTTGCCAGCATCGACTGGGCAATATCAATTTTACGCTCCAACTGATACTGGTACGGGGTTATCCCAAATTCCCGGGTGAACAGCTTCAGGCAATAGTCGTTGGAACGGAAAATGATGGTCGCCAGCTCTGCGCCGCTGACAATACGGGTAGCATTGACATCCAGGTACTCCTTCAGCCGCAGGGCTTCCTCACTGTGGCGGATATTCTCCTGCCCGGAGGACAAGCGGGAAATAATCTCCAGGAAAATTCCCTGAAGCTTCGCCTGAATTACGTTCTCCTCATCCTCAGAACGAATTACGTCCTGTATCCGCAGGAATACCTCCCGCAAGCTGTTGTCTCTGAAAAAGTGCTTGCCGGTCAAACCGTACTCCGCAATCACCCGGGGGCACAGTGAGCCTGTGATATTTAAGAAGATTTTGGTAAAGGGGCGCTCCTCATGGGCATAGTACCGGTGTTCAAAATCCGTGGATAGGAAATAAATCATATCCTTTTCCACGTGGTGGACCGTGGTATCAATCTCCACATAGCCCTCCCCCTCCAGAACATACTCCAAAACACAGACGATTGGATGGGGCCGATACATACGGTATGTTTTGTCGCAATACGAGGTGCCTGCCAAAGAAATGTGCAGATTGCGACTTTTGTCTTCTGCCGGAAAGGCTCTCATATCTTCATGCAACTGATTTCCCTCACTTTTCCAATTATAATATCTAAATAAATTACAACTTTTTTCTGTATAATCTAATTATAATTCAATAAATGAAAAAATGCAAGCTTATTTTAGAAAAAATGCAAGGGAGTTTAAGAAGTAATGAAGTTAAAGCCACCGGCAACGCCGATTATAAATATAGACCCTTATTTTTCCATTTGGATTGAGAAGACTAATTTCAAGAGAACCAACCACTGGACCGGCGCCCAGAACACCGTACTGGGTACCGCTGTCATTGACGGTGAGCCCTGGTATTTTATGGGCTACACCCCTCTGTGCAGTCTTACCGGTTATCTGCCGTCCGATACCAAGGTGCTTTCCCTGGAGCAGACCCAAGTGGATGCCTTCTCCACCATTGTTACCTTTGTTAATGAATCTATTCGCCTGACGGTGCATTTTACCTCCCCCGTCCTTCCGGATAGTCTGTACTATGCTTCCCGGCCGGTTGCTTACTGCAAGGTCTCCTGGGAAGCGTTGGACGGACAGGACCACACCGTTTCCGTGCGGTTCACTGCCACAGAGGAGCTGGTGCTCAACCGTAAGGGTGACAAGCTGGTTACGGACGATTTGGTCGCCCTGAAGGGCGCCGCCGGTATCCGTATGGGCGCTTTGAAGCAGGAGCCTCTGGGCAAATACGGTGATGACCTGCGTATTGACTGGGGTTATCTTTACTTAGGCGCTGCCGGTCAGGCCCAGGTGGGTCATTTGCAGCTGGCAGATATGTATGCTATCTACGCTGAGAAAGCGCTGGACAAGGATGCACTGTTCTTCTTTGCCTATGATGATCTGGAAAGTATTCAGTATTTCGGTGAAAACCTGAAGGCCTACTGGAAAAATGGCGGCAAAACCATTGAGCAGGCTATCGAGGAAGCCTTGGCAGAATACGACAGCCTGCTCGCCCGATGCGACCGTTTCTCTCAGGATTTGCAGAAGAAAGCCACCGAGGTCGGCAGTGAAAAGTATGCAGATATGCTGCTTCTGTCCCTTCGTCAGATTATGGCTGCCCATAAGCTGGTGGTGGACAACAAGGGCAACAACCTGTATATCTCCAAGGAATGCTTCTCCAACGGCTGCGCCGCAACTGTGGACATTACATACCCCTCTGCCCCTCTGTTCCTGCTGTACAATCCGGAACTGCTGAAGGCTATGATCAGACCTGTAATGGACTATGCCGCAAGCGAAGAGTGGACATACGATTTTGCCCCCCACGATGTGGGTAAGTATCCTATTTTGAACGGTCAGGCCTACGGCGCCAGCCGTGTGCCCGTTGCAGAAGGACAAACCACCATTGATGTCTTCCGCTACACACGGGTAGAAACAGAGCTTTACGGCGTGGATTACGGCAAGGAAGCCCACTTCCTATACGCAAAGCAGATGCCTGTGGAAGAATGCGGCAATATGATTATCCTTTTTGCGGAGCTTTGCCGGATTGAAGGAAACACAGAGTTTGTAAATCCCCATCTGGATACCGTCGCCCAGTGGTGCAAATATTTGATTGACTTTGGCGAAGACCCGGCTAACCAGCTTTGCACTGACGACTTCGCAGGACATCTTGCCCACAACGTAAACCTGTCCATCAAGGCAATTATGGGCATTGCCGGTTACAGCAAAATTCTCTCTATGCTGGGTAAGGATGCAGAAGCCGCCTCCTATATGGAAATTGCCAAAAAGTATGCAGCCTCCCTGATTGTCCGGGCTGCCAATCCGGACGGAAGCTTCCGTCTTGCCTATGACTGGGAAAACAGCTTCTCGCTGAAGTACAATGCCGTTTGGGATAAGCTTTGGGGCACCAAGCTGTTCCCTGACCACTTCTATCAGGGAGAAATCGCTCGGTACAAGAAGGAACTGCTGCCCTACGGCGTGCCCCTGGACTCCCGGGATAAGCTCACCAAGTCTGACTGGCTGCTCTGGGTCGCCAGCCTGGCAGACAACAAAGAAGATTTTAATCTTCTGGTGGACAGCCTGTGGACCGCTTATAACACCTCCCGCAGCTATGTCCCCATGACGGACATCTATTACTGCGATACCGCCCACCTGGCCCCGCCGAATTTCCTGCACCGAAGCGTACAGGGCGGCCTGTTCATCAAGCTGATGATGGAATAAAACACATTCCCCTAAATAGCAAAATAAGGGCTTGTTGCAATTTTTTGCAACAAGCCCTAAATTTATGCAATTGTTTCTACTGACCCGCAGTTGCGGATATAGAGCCTTTTCCAACGGTCAGGTTCCCCTGGGCCTTTTTCAGGCACATATCTTCCAGTTCTTCCATATCGATCACTTCATTCTGTGGATTTAAAAGAATAGCGGCAATATCCTGGGGGAACAGATTTGAAATTTCCTCTGCGTAAATGTTTCCGCCCTTTGGCTCTTTGAATTCCTGCAGTTCATATCCCCGGGCAGGACCGCCACGGAATTTGAAGACGGCAGGCGTGGCAATGGACGCTACGCTGCTTAGTGCCTCTGCTTGGGGCCTGTACCGGTGGTATACATACTGAACGTAGACAGTAAGCTCCGTGATATATTCCCGTTCTCCTTCCAGTACCGGACTGCTTTGGATGCCAAGGACCTGATGGGCCTCAGCGTGTATCAGGTCGGAAGGACCCTCCGGAAAACGATCTGTTGTATTTTGTTCCAAAATGGCAATGGTAATTGCTTTCTCAAGGTTGTCCGTTGCTATAAGGAACGTGCGCCCATCGGATATTGTTCCGTCTGCAAAGCCGTTTGTACCACGTTCCACAAGGACCGCCTCTTCCACCGGAAAGTAATCCTCAGTATTGCTGCTAAGACCGGCAGCCTTCCACGCCTGGTCGAAGGTGATGGTTTCCCGGTTACTCAAATAGACAAAGGTGGAATCCACTGCCGCATCATGCATCCGTCCGGTGATTTCCAGGCGGTATTTATAGTTACGCCCGTCCACACGCCAGGTGCCGTCACTGAGCTGGTAATACGTTTTTAAGTTGGTGGTAACGGTATTCACAATCTCTACTGCACCTTCAGGCGCGTCGCCTATGAAGCTGTTTTCATAAGTGTCAAAAAACTGGGTAACAAAGGTTGCCTGCTCTTTCAGTTTTTTCGAACCGGTGGTAATTTGCCAGCCATAGATCCCGTAAAACTTATAATCCGTCTCAGAAAGAGGCGGCAAGTCGAACTCCCTTTGAATAGCGGCAATTGCCTCCGGGTAAAGGGCAGTTAATGTCAAAAATGCCTTATGGGGCTCCTTGAATACTGCCATACCCAGCCGATTGGCACCGATTGCAAAATTCTCACTGCGTTTTAAATATTTTTCCGTGTCCACATTTCCCTGGATACCATCCGTACCCGGGGTGTATTCCTGTACCCAGGGATATAGGACGGTAGGCGGTGTCACATCGTAGTTTATTGCTGTGCCCCTATCCCCCACCGGGTCTGTTAAAAAGCAAACCGCAACCACGGCGCAGGTGATTATGGCGGCAATGATAATCCAGAAAGCAGGCTTCTTGTAATTTAAAACAGACTTCACACGTGCCTTCACCCCAACCTCGCCAAAGGCAAGGGGGCAGGCGGCAATACTGCGGCGGCGGACACTGCAGGCAACCAATGCCTGGGTGTAGTCAGCCCGGTTTTCATTATCCATTTCCTTGATAACCTTTTCGTCGCAAGCCAGTTCAATATCTCTGCACAGCAGAATGTAGCCAAGCCACATTAGGGGATTGAACCAGTAGACTGCCAGAAGCAGAAACCCGAGAGGCTTCCACCAGTGGTCCTTGCGGCGGATGTGGGTCTGCTCGTGGGCAATGACGTGCTCCAAACCCTGACCATCCATCCGGAAGGGCAGGTAGATTCTCGGCTTGATGATACCCAGCACAAAGGGAGAGTACACATTCTCGCTCTGATAGAGGTTATCTCTAAGGCGGACAGCCGTAGCAACCTTACGACGCAGCAGGATATAGCTGACTGCGGTATAGAGCAGCATACCTGCGATGCCGGCAAGCCAGACAATCGATGCCAACGGAATTAGAATTTGTAACGGGTTTGCACTGGCAATAGGCTCTGGTGCAAAGGTTTCGGTGATCAGTGGGTTAATCACTGTGTCAAGAGAGCTGATGCCGGTGGATACTTCCGGCGTCCAGTCCAGCATAATGCCCGGTCTGACGGTTTCTGAGCTGGGAATCAGGCTAAATATGCTTTCTACAGTGACGGGGCAAAGCAGTCTCACTGCCACAAAGCCCCAGAGAAGCACACTGACCCATTTGGGTGCTTTTTTCAAGGCCAGCCGAAGCAGCAGTACCGCAAGCACCAGCCAGCTTGCCGATATACTCATATTGACAATCTTTAAGAAAAACGCACTCATAGTCAGTCTCCCTTCCGGATGCGGTCAATCATACGCTGCACCTCGTCCAGCTCCTCCTTGGAGATATCCTGACGCTTGGTAAAGGCTGCCACAAAGGCAGGAAGAGACCCCTGGAACTTCTCCTCCACCAGTTCGTTAATTTCTCTGGCCTGGGCAGCTTCTTTGGAAATAAGGGCGGTAATTTTTCCGTCCTCATTTTTCAAAACGCCGCGCTCCCCAAGCCGTTTAATCACGGTGTAGGTGGTAGTGCGTTTCCAGCCAAGCTGCTCCTGGCAGAGCTTTACCAGTTCCACTGCCGTTACCGGCTCGTGCTCCCACAGAATTAAGCAAAAACGGTACTCACTTTCAAAAATCTTCGGTATTTCCATAAAATCAGCTCCTTGTCTAATGCGTTAGACGCTCTATGCACAATCTAACAGATTAGACAAAGAATGTCAATAGGTTTATGAAAAAAATACAAACAGAAAAAGTGCAGTCCAAAAGCAGGGACTGCACTTTGCGCAACAGAAGCATTACTTCAGCAGCATAAAGCCGATGGTATTGATGGCAAAGTTGGCAAACATATGGGTCAGCCAGGAGCAATAGATGGTATCCAATTTTTCATTGAGCCAGTTAAAAATCATACCGCCAGCCACCAGCCCCACCATAACCAGCAGGAAGAGAGCTGGCGAGAACCAACCGAGCATCATCGCCACATGGTACAAGCTGAAGGCTGCGGCGCTGAACAGGTACGCCGGCTTTCTGCCGGAGAGCTGCTTCAGGTTGGTAAAGACAAAGCCCCGGAAGAAAAACTCCTCCAAAAAGGAATTGGCAAAGGATATGTACAAACTAACATACAGAAAATTCTCCTTGGTTACCCCGGCATTGGCAGTCAGCGCACCGGCGATTTGGGAGAAATCAAAAAAGGGCGATACCAGAAAGTAGCCGCCGAGAATTACCGCATAAATAGCTGCGCCTAAGGCAATGGCAGGCAGCAGTCCTTTCTTCTTTGGACGCAGCAGCGGCAGGTAAAGCACGTTTCGGTCCAATCTGGAAGCAAGCAAGGGTATCAGCATAAACATCGCCGCTTTGATTGCAGACTTGACCCCATAGCCAGGACGGAGCACACCGTCCACCAGCGCCATCACCAGACAGCATACTGCCGTAACCGCCAGAACCAGTATCACACTGCGTTTCTTCATCACCGCACCTCCTATCGTGACATTATAACACACAATTGAAGGTGATGCAATAAACCGCCAGCCGAAAACAGCAGCCACATATCTGCAATGTAAAAGCATCTTTGCTTGCTTTCCCGTTCATTTGCCAATAAAATAACGGCGAGGTGATCACAATGAAAGACATTGGTAAAAATATCAAGCGCATTCGTCAGGCTAAGGGAATGACCCAAGATGCAATGGCTGAGGTGTTGTTCGTAACCAGACAGACGGTATCAAACTACGAAAACGGCAGGTCTCGTCCGGACCTGGATATGCTGTTGAAAATATCGGAGGTTCTGGAAACGGATATCCATACGATTATCTACGGACCGCCCATTCCGCAAAGCAAAAAGGACAGCTATAAATGGCTGGGAATCTCTGCAGGTATTTTTGTGGCAGTCACTGCTTTGTATGTAGCTTTGTGTATTCTTTTTCCCAAAGGAACCGTTTTTGGTTACCAATACTCAGCACGGCTGGTGGTTCAGTTAGCCCTTCTGCCGCTTATGCTGTTTGTCTTTGGTTGGGTCTTGATGCATTGTCTCGGTCTGAGCTGTAGCTTACAGCAAATCAATTCACGAAAAGGCAACATCCCTCGAATCGTTATGCTTTTTGTTCTGGTTTTTTTCGTGGTGATCCCAGCGCCGTATATCGTTTTTACCGCCATAGCAGGCTACCGTTCCTATGTGTACCATTCCGTTTCTATGCGGTTTCCTTACATTCCTATTTTGCAGGAAGCATTCCAGGGAATTCTGTTTTTGATTGACAAGGTACCGTTTGTTTATGTTCTCCTTGGCAGTCTTTGTTGGATCTTAGGTCTGCCGAGTATCAAAACCAAACGCGCTGACACAACAAGTGAAATAAAATAGCGCATATTTACATTCAAAAAGTGCGTCGGTTGACCCGACGCACTTTTGTTATGAATGGACTATCAGCTCTTCAATCTGGGATTTCAGCGCTGTGATTTGCTTATCGGCAGCCTGATCCAGCTCGGTGAGTTTATTCATCGCCTGCTCAATTTTGTAACGAACATCCATAACTGAGGACTGCGACTGGCTGATGCGGTCTCCAACCGCCCAGTCTGCAAACAGGCCGTCAAAGAAGTAATCCGCAAACCGGAGGAAGCCGTCCACGCTGACCTGCATATTCGCCTGGATGTTGATATCCGCCAGTTCTGTTTTGAATTTCCGGAGCATTCCTTGCAGCGCCATAACATTGGCCTGGGCATCGTCCAGGTGTCCGTGCTTTGCCATATGGGTAATGATGCCACCGCCACCGAGCATATCCCAGGTATTCCAATCCTGCGCACTTTTCAGTTCGGAAAGAACAGCATCTGCGGCGCGCAGGGCATCCCGACCGGCAGACCGCGCTTGACGGATTTCCTGCTTCTGACTTTCCAGAAAAGCAAGCTTTTCTTCCAGCTCCAGGATTTCCGTACCGGCAGGTGTTCCGGATGCTTTTACATCGGCTCGTTTCTTTTTCAAAGCGGCGGTATAAGCATGCTCACAGCCGTACAAATCGCTGAACTGCGATTGGATATCCTGAATCTCACCATCCACAGCGGACAGTTCACGCTGGGCGGCATCCAGCTTCACTCTGGCGGCTGCGGCTTCCTTTTGTTCTTCGGTACGCTTATCTTCCAGCTTGCCGATAATCTGATAGAAGTAGTTGGCAAGGCTTTTGCTTTCCAGCTTTTGTACATCTTCCTGTTCGTTTTCAAATACAATCCGGAGCACCCGCACTTCCTGCTCATACACCTTCCGCTGCCCGCGAAGGTCATTAAGCTTGGCCTCCAGCTGCTTTTTCAGGGCTACTTTTTGCTGCAACCGGATTAAGTCATTATCATAATTGGTCATACGCTTCCTCCTGCTGCCAGTTTGTGGGGGCAACTTCTGTGGGTGTAACGATGTACTCTGTTCCTGACACATCACGGTAGAAGGCGGCTTCTGCTGCCTGCTTGTAAGGCGTGAGCCATAGGTATCCAATGCCCAATGTCAGGGAGCAGAGCAAATCCCAACCGATAAAGCTAAACTGGAGGCAGAAAAGACGCCAGCGGTTTCCGGACATCATCTGTTTAGACTGCTCGATGGCTTCGCTGGCTGTCAGTTCCGGATTCTCAGCAAGTATGTAGCCCGTCATTGCATAGCTGTAACCGGCGATAATACCGGGGATGATGAACAGCAGGGACCAAAGGAACACATACAGCCCTTGCAGCAGGTTCGCAACAGCGGTGGTTTTCCAGTACTTAAAATAGCTAAAAAGTGTGCCAATCTCCGGTTCTTTCTGCCGATCCACAAGGTTAAGATTGAATCTGGCATAGCCAACGCTAACGACGCTTCCCAGTATGAAATAGACCACTGCCATCACCAGCGCGGCGATAACGATAATGGTTGCACCGCTTACGACGAAGCCTGTGATCGGCGTATTCCAACCGGCGCCGGAGGTATAGACCTGTTGACCGGCAAACTCAAGACCTACATTGGCACCGTTTTCACCGAGGTTGAATTTGATTTCCGGGCCGTTGGATGCAATCGCTCCCAACAGTGAGGCAATTAAACCGGTAATGACCGCAATTGCCCATCTGCCGGACAATGCGTTTCTTGCTATGCTTCTAAAATCAGCTGCGTATTTCATAATTTCACTCCCATCTTCTCCCGGAGGTCTCCGAGGCTCTTATCATACTGTGCTTGGGTGATCGCTCCTTTTTGTAGGAACATATCCAGGATTTTCTTTTGGGGAAAGGTCTGTCCACTGGGTTTTCTCTGAATTCATTTTCCGTTGATCCTTTCCTTCAGGATGCTGACCTCATAGCTATATATGTCGTTTTCATATAGGAAGCGTCTGGTCTTTCCGTGGCGGTCAGTAAAGTACAAGTAGAAGTAATGATTTCTGGTTGCACTTCGTCTGTAACGGTAAACTCTTTTGACCTCCCAGCAACGGGTAATATCCTGATAGTTAAAATAGGTGCCGTTAAAAGGATTTGTCTGATAATAAAACCCATCTTCTTCAATCTTGATTTGGAAACAGAAATAAGTGAACAGAGTGCTTATCAGCGCAAATCCTACAACCAGCAAACTGATCAGGCTCATTACAACAGCGATGCCGCCTATCTGAAACATTGGAAAGGTAAAAATGCAGACCATACCTGCTGCAATAAATACACCGATCAGACCAACCATACCACTGGCTTTGCCGTCAATCCGGTGTTGTTGTGTTTCCCGCGCTTCCCCGGCTGTTTCTGCCTGTGTCCGCTTTACAAGATAATTGGCTGCTTTTTCGTCATTATGATAAATGATGAATCGTGTTACCTTGCCATCAGCTGTTTCAAAATGACACCACTTATTTTCATATCCGCTGATGTTTTGCCCCTTGGTAATCCATGCGTTATTTAATTCTCCGTAGTTGTGGTACATTCCATTGCCAATACGGGTTTGAAAGTAAAATCCGTCCTTACCAATCAGCACCTTATAAAACATCAGACGATAGACAGTTGTTATCAGCACCGCAACCATGATCCCGGTTAGAATATCGCCGAAGAAATATGCACCGTTCTCAGTTTTGTGCAGCCATGCACTCAAACTACCGAAAAGAATTGTCATCCCCAGGGAAAGGATTACAGGCATTTTCCCGGCACCAATCTTATATTCCCATTGCTTTTCTTCCAATACGTTTTCTCCTATCTCAATACGACTTCGTCCTGGTCGATAACAAACTTTCGGCATTTGGAGCAGTGATGCACAGTAACTCTGCCAGTTCCAAGAGTAGAGGACAGCTTGATTCTTCTGCTGGTGTTATACATGATTAGACCACGCTTTTCGTAATTAGGGATCCATTGAAGAGGATAGCCGCTCCGTGTCTGTTCCATATAACCCTTTTCCATTTCTTCATTTCAATAAGGACATTTCATACGAGGCCTCCTTACTTTGGCTGTAGTTCAATCAAAATAACTTCCGGGCGGTTGTTGACGCGAAAAGGCAGGATGCTGTTTCCAATACCTCTGCTGACGAGCATATTGGTGTTTTCCTCGGTGTATAGGCCTGCATCATATTCGGGAAATAGTCCCTGATTCGGTGCTACCAGACCGCCAATAAACGGTAGGCGGAATTGACCGCCATGTGCATGACCGCTAAGCACCAAATCCATATTGCTTGCTACATAGCTATCAAACAGCTCCGGTCGGTGAGACAGCAGGATGGTGAAGCCGTCATCGTCTGCATGCAACGTTCCCAACTTGGTGTCCATAACTGTTTTTGAGTCTCCGAACAGGTAATCCGTCTGGAAGCTGGGGTCGTTGACGCCAATCAGCGTAATCACTTCGTTTCCCAGACTGATTTCGATTCGGGCATCTTCCAGTATAATGACACCCGCCGTTTCCATTCCTGTTTTCAGTTCGTCATACTCGGATACGCGAGCTTCGTGGTTTCCTGTTACATAATAGCAGGGCGCAATCTTCACCGCCTCCTGAATGAATTGCAGAGCAATCTCCACATTGGTGCTTCTGGAGTCGATCAGGTCGCCGGTGATAGCGATTATGTCTGGGTTAGCGTCCTGGAGCATACGCAGAAGTTTCTCGTTGTTCTTGCCCATTTCTGCATTGTGCAAATCGGATACGTGGGCAATTCGATAGCCGCCAAAACTCTCTGGAAGCTGGGAACTGCTGATGGTATATGTGTTCAGCTCCAACCCTGTGTTGTCCGAAGCAATCCAGATTATAATCACCAAGAGGATGGCCGCTATAATAGCAATCCATATGAACTTCTTTTTCTTAGCTGTCATAGCAATCTCCACAGGGTTTATTTGAAGTGTACCAGCTTATCACCCTTGTATTTCAGTGTTCCGCGCTCACCAATTCTGTATCCTCCATAGGAGAATTCGGACACACGGAAAGATTTTTTCTTGTTGCCAATCTGAAACACAACATAGTGCTGGGACGTTCTTGCCGCAGAGCTATATATTTTTGCAAACTTATCTTGCTTAAACTTATCTATGACCTGCGCTTTGGCAGTCTCAACCTTGGCGAACTTGTTTCGGAAAGCCTGATAGATGATACTACCAAACAAAATGAGTGTACAGGCAATTTCTAACAGGATTATGACCTTTTGTACTGATTCGGGCATAAGGCTGCCTCCTTTTCTCTTTCCATAATGGAACTATCAGTTGCTCGCAGATGCTGCAGCAGATGATTGTGCTGCCATAACACAGTCGATGGTCAGCACCACAGCCAGCGCAATAATCTCGTCCTGGGGATTGGAAATGTTCAGCTCGTAGCTGTCGCCCCAGGTCATCCACTCTTTGCTGATAGAAACGATGGGACGGCCGTTTTTGGTAATCTCATAGTTATGCGCCATAAAGCTTCCGTCTATCTCCCATCCCAGACCTTCAATGCTGTACTTGGGGAACAAGAATGTAAACTCCTTCTTGATTTCTGCCACCTGCCGGTCACCGCAAAACACATAGTACCTGGGCATCCAGCTCCATACTTCCTGCTTGATGAAAGCAACCTCACGACCACGCATATCATACATATGGAGTTTTCTGCCGAAGGTAAAAATCTCACCTTCCACATAATAGCGGTCCCGGCCAGCTTCATCCTTGACAGTGAACTTATCTCCCCAGGAGAACACTTTTTGTTTTATGTACAATTTCATCCCGCAACCTCATATTTTCTCCTTTTCAGTTAACTGAGTAATACTGATTTCAATTCCTAACGCTTTTGCATAGGCAGGGTATGCCAGCAGCTTTTCCATCAAACGGATCGTTAAGATGCGCTCTCTTGCACTCATAGCTCTGTCGGTCCTTTCTTTGGTGTGTAACCATTTTATCAGGAGTCCGGGAGGAAATACAGGTGCAGTTCCGCAAAATAGACCGTCTAATTCTCCGGCGGCAGCAAATTAACCCTCTTTGGCTTACAGGCTTGCTTTGTATGCTTTGTACTGCTCCGGGTCAATGGCACCGGTTGCCAGCATCCGTTCAGACCACAGCTGCAAGGTTTCCACCGCAACAGAAATCTTCTCCAGTTGTTCCTGAATCGCAACGAAATCAGCCAGTTCCTCGCTGGAGATTTTACCGTCTACGGTAATCTCGATAAGGCGGTTTTTTTCTTTCTGCATACTGTTCAGAGAAGCCAGCATTTCCAATATAATCTGAGACAGGTCTTTCACCTTGATCTCCGGCACATACTGCGCTCCGATGGGGCACTGATTGGCACAGTAGTAGTTGCACAAGCTGGGCTGCTTATATTTCTGCGCCATAACCAGCACCTCGTCCGGGTGCGGGAGTGTGCGGTCATTCTCGATTTTCTCGATGCGTTCCGGAGAAAGCGTTTCCAGCAGTTCGCTGGCGGTTTCTCTGGTCAGCTTCAGGCCCTCTCTTGTGAGCTGATAGGGACTCTTGTTCTCTTTGGTGGATGCTCTTGCCATATGACACTCCCCATTTCTCTGCTTATTTCAGTATGGAAGCGCAGCTTCTTAATACAGTCAGTTCGCCACCTTACCGGTACATCAGCAGTTTTTATTTTCCTCATTTTATCATCTTATTGACATAAGTACAATATATTTCTCCATACAGCATACAACTTCGCCTTTGTAAGCAAAGAATAAAGGGACGGCTGCGCCGTCCCTTTGGTTTCTGTTAGCCTAGGAAGATGATCGGTACCATAACAGGATACGGTATACACTCGGCAACCAATTCTGCATACATCCGGTTAACTGCCTCAACCTTTTCACCGGCTGTGATAGAGAATTCTACTTTTGTGATGCCGGGAATTTTTCCGGTTATGGGCTGGGGATACTCCAGCAAAAGGTTCTTTGGGTATTGATCTACTGTCCAGCCCTCCGGAAGCAGCAGCTTTAACTGGAATCTTCTGGTTGTGGAAAATCCCGGACGGGAAATCACGGAAAGCTTTACCTTTCTTACATCGCCGGGTTTTACGTAGGGCTCTTCCTCCAGCTCCACACGAATTGCCACCTGCTCATAATGGTCAATCAGGTAAGAATAGGGGGAGAAGTTCAGGAAGTCATCGGAGGTCAGTCGATTCCAGACTGCCTGCTCCTGGGCGGGGAAATCGGTGGGCTCAGCGGTGAACGCAAAGTCCACCTTATTCTCCTTCATAATTTCGGGAACCAGGGCATGTACTCTCTTACAGAGCTCTGCGCAGGTTTTCGGCGGGTTTCTGTGGTACATACCGCTGATGGATATAGTCACAATGCGCTCGCCCACGTGGTCCTTCCAATCCTGGGGAATGATGCTTGTGCCGTGCATAATGCCCAGGGTTGCGCCTACGGTACCGGCTGTGCAGTCCGTATCGTCACCGCAGTTGACAGCGTAAAGGATAGACTTTTTAAAGTCGCCCTCGCCGTACAGCAGACCAATTGCCACAAAGCCGATATTGCCCGGCGCCTGAAACCAGCCAAGCTCCTTATTGAATTCCACCACCATATCCCGGGTCTGGCGATAGTCAATGCCCTTATCATAGCAGTCGATAACCAGCTTGACGGTTTGGGCAACCATAGAGGTTTCCGGAATTTTTTTCAATGCCTGGGCAATAATCTTCCGCAAGTCACTTTCTATGTAGGCATAGCTTTGGATAGCAGCCGTGAAGATTTCCGCGCAGGTGCCCTCGCTGGTGCCGTGGTCCACCATTGCGTCCATGGTAGCGTATTTTGCCGCCACGTCCACAACACCCGGCGCCATAGCTGCCCAGATTTCACTGCGAATCCAGGCGCCGTTGGAGGTCTTCCACTTTTTGTTATTCACCTCGCCACTCATAGGGGGCAAAAAGCCCTGACGGAGGTTGGTTTTGCAAATGCCGTATTCGTTCCAATGGGGGGGCAGCCAATCCAGCCAGCGCTCTGCCAGCGTATTGGTGGAGAAGTGACCGGGTCTGACCTTCTCCATGGCGCACAGCCACACAAGCTGCAGGTCCAGGTCATCATTGGGCAAAGGCTCTCCGCTGGGGGAAGAAAAGCCCTGAATGTCCAGCATTTCCTGCTTTCCCTCGTAGGGACCGCCGATGGTGCCACCGATGTTCTTGCCAATCCAGCAGGCATACAGCTTATCCAAGTATTCTTTTTCGTTCAGTTTCAGCATAATCTTAACTCCTTAAAACTTTTATTCATTCCATCGAATGTTCAAATGCTGTTTACGGATTTCCCGGGGCGAGCCGCCAAAGGCCTCCCGGAATACCCGGTTAAAATACGAAATGTTTTCATAGCCGGATTCGGTTGCAATTTCCAAAACCGTTTTCCGGGTGTTCAGCAGCGCATACATTGCCGAAGACAGCCGGGTTTTGTTGATATACGCCGGCAGGGTCATTCCCACAGCCTTGCGGAACAGCTGCCGGAACTGGGCAGGCTTTAAGCCGCACTTTTCTGCCAGGAAAGGCTCGGACAGTCCCTTCGGCTCTGAATAATGCTCCCGGATATACTGCAAAACCGGACGGATTTTTCCGGTGGTGTCATTTTGACCGATGGAGTGGACATTGCCGATACGGCTGGCTTCCACCAACAGCTGTCCGGTCAGAAAGGTATTCTGCATCCGGCAGAGGGTGTCCTCCTTGTCCACATTTTCCAGAATGCTGTCAATAATCCGGGCAAGCACAGGATATTCCCCGGGAGAAAAAACACCGTTATAGCTGTTTTCCGACAAAATATTTAAAAGCCCTTCATAGGAAATCAGCAATTCCTCCGCATCCAGATATACCCAGCGCCATCTGCTCAAGCTTTTATGGGCAGCCTTGGAAAGGTGGGGCACATTGGCATGAATCAGCTGATAATCCCCTTCCCGGAAATGAAAGACTTTGTTCTCGATATGGGTTTCCCCTACACCGGACAGGCAAACACCCAGCTCCACGCAGCGGTGAAAATGCAGCGCCTTAATGGGACGTATGCCCAAAGGAATCCCCTCCGTAATCTGCATACCGTTTGACAGCTTTTCATAGCCCTGGCGGTAATTGATGGGCAGAATTTCCTTTCTGGTTTCTATTTTCATTGGCATCACCTAAGAGCATTGTATCATAACTCCTTATGTATTCAAGCATTTATTTTCATTTACCAGCGAAAAGTATTATATTTTTACAAAAAGAGGTAGAAAACGCTGTAAAGATATTGTATAATCACAGTAAATAAATAATTTAGGGGTGTTTTTGCTATGAGAAAACAATACAGCCTTGCTCAAAGCGCCGACTTTGTGTTGAATTTTCTGACAGAAAATTACTATGACCGGGCTTTGTGGGCTAAGTTTGTGGACCAGTTCCGTCTGCAGGATGATACACAGAACAGCGGCTGGAAGGGAGAATACTGGGGCAAATCCATGCGGGGCGCCGCTATGGTTTACCGGCACAACCGGGACCCCAAGCTTTATGCGGTTTTGACAGAAACCGCCCGGGACCTTTTGACTGCGCAGGAGAATAGCGGACGCATTTCCTCCTACAAGGCAGAACAAGAATTCTTCGCCTGGGATGTGTGGTGCCGGAAATACGTGATGCTGGGTTTTCTGTACTATCTGGAAATCTGCCGGGACGAAAAACTGAAAACGCAAATTATCGGCGCTATGTGCCGCCATCTGGATTACATAATCGACCACGTGGGCAACGAGGAAGGCAAGCTTGAAATCACCGAGACCTCCGTTCCCCACTATGCCCTGAACTCCAGCTCTGTTCTGGAGCCGGTGGTTAAGCTTTACCGTCTCACCGGACAACAGAAGTATCTGGACTTTGCTACCTACATTGTGGAAACCGGCGGCGCCAGAGGCGTCAATGTTTTCCAGCTTGCTTTTGACAACAAGCTTCTGCCCCATCAGTACGGCACCCCCAAGTGCTATGAGCTGATGTCCTGCTTTGAAGGCTTGATGGAATACTACTATGTCACCGGAATCGAAAAATACAATCAGGCTGACGTCAATTTCTGATATGCCCTTTTAAAGGCCGAGGTTTCCGTCATCGGCTGCTGCGGTATGACCACAGAGTACCTTGACTACACCGCTGCCCGGCAGACGATCCCCTACGAAAAAGCAGGTCAGGAAACCTGCGTCACCGTTACCTTTATGAAGCTCTGCGGCAAGGCATACAGTCTTACCGGAGATTCCGTCTTCCTGGACCAGCTGGAGACATCTTTCTACAACGCCTTTATGGGTTCTTTGAACGAAGAACACAAACATTCCAAGGCGCTGCTGAAAACGATTGATATGTCCACCATCAAGGAGTCCTTCCTGCCCTTTGACAGCTATGCGCCTCTGCTTCCCGGCGCCCGGGGCACCATGGCCGGCGGTGCCCAGCAGTTCCGGGACGGCACCTACTACGGCTGCTGCGCCTGTATCGGTGGCGCCGGTGTGGCTACCTTCCTGGACAATGTATGGCAGGCGGAAACAGACTGCCTGACTGTGAACCAGTACGTAAACGGCGCTTACGGAACTGACGAATTCCGCGTCACCGTAAATACCCGGTATCCTGCTGCGGGAAGCATTTCCCTGCAGGTTTGCGCCCGGAATAAGAACCACACCCTGAAGCTGCGTCTACCTGGCTGGTGCAAAAATTACAAACTCCAGTCCCCCATCCCCTATACCCTGCTGGACGGCTATCTGGTGCTCAACGGTCCCTGGACTGGCGAACAAACACTTGCTCTGGATTTGGATATGCCGGTGGTTGCTATCTATCCTATGAAGTGGGACAAGACCACCTTATTCACCACCCGAAATCCGGACCCCACCACCAGCAGCCTGTTTATTCCCACCGAGGTCACCTATGACGATGCCCAAAGCCACTTTGTCTGCTTCCGCAGAGGTCCCGTGATGCTGGCGCTGGATGAACGGCTGGGTGCAGACCCTGCCGGAACCTTCCAGCCTGTGGTCAATGATGACGGCACCGTCTCCTGCGCAGAAAACCCTGCGGAGTACCCGCAGATTGCCCCCAAGCTTTCCCTTTTGTGCCCGGAAGCAAGTGGCAGTTTCCCCTTGATTGACTTTGCCTCTGCAGGCAAGGACTGGGAAAGCAAGATGGCTGTTTGGCTGGCTACACCCTAACAGGCAACGATTGACACAGAATCGGAATTTACAAATTTTTAGCTGATTTTTTCATTGCCTTCCCCGCTTGCTTTGTCTATACTGTGCTCATATATTGCCCGACAAAGGAGAACGGATATGAATTACGAGCCACTAAAAAAATACGTAGTAGAGCTGTCTGAGATTATGGTTGCACCGCCGGTGGGCGATTTTCACCATCCTTGCATTGTTGTGTCAAAAGGCAGTCGGTATACTATGCAGCTGTGGGACTGGGGCAACTGGACCAATAACATTGCTCTGCGGCAGATTGCGCTGCACCAGAACAGGCAGGACGAGCTGTTCGCTTATGAAAAGGGCTCTGTGCTGAACTTCCTGGACCAGCAGCGTCCCGACGGCGGTATTGAGATTGTGATTTTCAGCGACAAGGAATCGGATTATGCCGCAAAGCTTCCCCACAGAAATGTCCATAAGCCGGTGCTTGCCCAGCACGTTGCCTTTATTTTGAAATACAACCCGGATACCGGTTGGGTCAAGGAAATCTTCCCGAAGCTGAAGGCCTTTATAAATTATTACGAGAAAAACGCCAAGCACGAGAGCGGACTTTTCTATTTCTTTGACGATTTTGCCATCGGTGTGGACAACGACCCCGCTACCTTCTACCGTCCCGATAACAGCTCTGCATCCATTTTCCTGAATAGCCTGATGTATATGGAACTGGGCGCAATGGCGTATATTGCAAATGCCATTGGAAATGAAGCAGATGCCGCCATTTATCAGCAGAAGCAGGCGGAATTGAAGGATGCCATCAACACCCATTGCTATGACGAAAAGGACGGAATGTACTACAGCTGCGACATCAATCTGCGGCCCATTGACCCCAATGTGAAGCTGCATTCCGGCGCTCCCCGGCACTATTCCACGCTGATTCAGCGTCTGGGCTGCTGGAGCTCCTTCCTGCCTCTTTGGGCGGGTATCCCCACAAAGGAGCAGGCAGAACGGATTGTAAAAGAAAATCTGTTGGACGAGAAGGGCTTCTGGGCGCCTTACGGCATCCGTTCCCTTTCCAAGTACGAGAAAATGTACCGTCTGATTGCCAGCAGCAACCCCTCCAGCTGGCACGGTGGTGTCTGGATTTTGTCCAACTACTTTGTAGTTAAGGGTCTTCTGCGATACGGCTATGTTGCCGAAGGCGAGGAGCTGGCGAAAAAAACGCTGGACCTGCTGGCGGAGGACTATGCCAAAAACGGCGCATTCCATGAATACTATGACCCGGAAACCGGCGAGGGTCTGTGCAACAAGGGCTTTTCCAGCTGGAATTTGCTTGCCATGAATATGCTCGCCTACTTTGAAGGCGGCGAAGTTATCGAGGAATTCTTGTAATACAACAAAAAATCAGCGCTTGCGTATTGGGCACCGCTTCAAGCGGTGCTTTTTACATATTCTCATATAAAAGAGTAAACCGGGGTTGACTTTAGTTAGGTAAAGTGATATCATAGTAAAGTAATTTTTGAATGAGGTGGCAGCTATGCAAAAACTCCATTGTGAATCGGTAGACAGACTGTTCAAGACAATTCTGGGTCTGCAGTCCTTAGAAGAATGCTATGCGTATTTTGAGGACCTTTGCACCATAAAAGAAATTTTGGATATGTCCCAGCGGTTGGATACAGCAATCCTGCTATCCAAAGGACTAAGCTATCAAAAAATCGCAGAACAGGTGGAGGTCAGCAGCGCCACCATCGGACGTGTCAGTAAGTGCCTGAACTACGGTAGCGGCGGTTATCAAAAAGCTATCGCACGGCTCACGGAATTGGAGGAAGCATAATGGACCTCTCTCTCACCCTTCAGGAAAAGGTTATATTCGGTCTGCGGAGTCTTTATCGCAGCTATGGCTATACCCAATACAAAATGAGCAAATTCGAAGAATATGACCTGTATGCAAACAACAAGGACTTTTTGATTTCCGACCGGGTTATCACCTTTACCGACACCAACGGCAAGCTGATGGCGCTGAAGCCGGATGTCACCCTGTCGATTATCAAAAATATCAAAGACCGTAACAGCGGCGTACAAAAGCTGTTTTACAACGAAAATGTCTACCGCATCTCCAAGGGCAATCAAAGCTATAAGGAGATTATGCAGGTGGGACTGGAGTGCATCGGTGATATCGGTGCAGAAGAGCTTAGGCAGGTTATTATTCTTGCTGCCAAAAGCCTGCAAAGCATTTCCGAAAATTGCCTGTTGAACATTACCAATCTGGACCTGATGTCCCAGGTAATCAGCGAGGCAACGCAAGCCGGTGTAAATGCGGCAGACATTTTAAAATGCGTAGAGGAAAAGAACGAGGCAGGTCTTAAAAAGCTGGATATTCCTGAGAATATTTTGACGGTTCTTTGTACCCTCCTTCACGCCAACGGCGCTGCCGGGCAGGTTCTGCCCGGGTTAATCCGCAGCCTGGACGGCATCTGGGATACCACCGCTCTGCAAGCACTGTTGCAGCTAATCAGCGGTATTGCGGATGCAGAAATTCTCAGTATGCTGCAGGTGGATTTCTCCGTTGTCAGCGATATTAACTACTATAACGGCATAATTTTCAAGGGCTTTATAGAGGGTGTGCCCTCTGCGGTGCTGTCCGGCGGTCAGTATGACAAGCTGATGCAAAAAATGAAGCACTGCAGCAGTGCCGTAGGCTTTGCAGTTTACCTGGATATGCTGGATATGGCTGCAGAAGCCCCCGAGGAAGACAAAAACGTACTGAATATCGCCCTTCCCAAGGGACGGTTAGGGGAAAAGGTCTACGCTATGTTTGAAAAAGCCGGGTTTCCCTGCCCCTCCGTTATGGAAAACAGTCGCAAGCTGATTTTTGAAAATCCGGAGGCTGGTGTGCGGTATTTCTGGGTAAAGCCCTCGGATGTTGCCATCTATGTGGAACGGGGCGCCGCAGATATCGGCGTGGCAGGCAAGGATATTCTTCTGGAATACAAGCCCGAGGTTTATGAGCTTCTGGATTTGGATATCGGCAAATGCCGTATGGCAGTGGCAGCAAAGAAAGGTTTCTGCGACGATACAGACCGCCCCCTGCGGGTTGCTACCAAATTCTCCAATACTGCCCAGCAGCACTATCTGTCCAAGGGACGGGATATTGATATCATTCACCTGAATGGCTCCATTGAAATTGCGCCTATTTTGGGGCTTTCCGATGTGATTGTGGACATTGTGGAAACCGGCACAACCCTGAAGGAAAATAATCTGGAGGTCATCGAGACCATCGTGCCCATCAGCGCAAGGCTGATTGCCAACAAAACAAGCTACCAGTTCAAGAGTAAAAAAGTAATGCAGCTGATGGAACAGTTAGCAATCCAAACGGAGGAACCCTGATGATTAAAATACTGAAATTCAGCCAGGTGAAGCCTGAGGAGGTATTTGCCCGGGCTGAAAACACTGTGAATGTAGAAGCGATTGTGGCTGAAATTATCGCTAATGTGAGAAAAAACGGCGATAAAGCCTTATATGAATACTGCGAAAAATTTGACAAAGCAAAGCTTGATTGCTTGCAGGTAACTCCGGAGGAAATCACCGAAGCTGTGGCAGCGGTGGACCCCAAATTTTTGGATATCCTGCGCCGGGCTGCTGCCAATATCCGCAAATTTCACGAAGCCCAGGTGCGCCGCAGCTTTATTATCAACGACGAGAGCGGAATCGTAATGGGGCAAAAAATCATCCCTGTGGACCGGGCGGGTCTGTATGTGCCCGGTGGCACGGCTGCCTATCCCTCCACTGTGCTGATGGACTCTATCCCCGCCAAAATTGCCGGCTGTAAGGAAGTTGTGATGGTGACTCCGCCCTCCGCCGACGGAAAAATCAACCCTGTGATTTTGGCGGCTGCCAGCATTGCAGGCATTGACAAAATTTATAAGCTGGGTGGTGCCCAGGCCATTGCCGCATTGGCATACGGCACAGAAACTGTGCCCAAGGTGGATAAAATCGTAGGTCCCGGCAACGCCTTTGTGGCAGAGGCCAAAAAGCAGGTGTTCGGTGCTGTTTCCATTGATATGATTGCCGGTCCCAGCGAGATACTCATTGTGGCTGACGGCAAGACCAACCCTCGACACGCTGCTGCGGATTTGCTTTCTCAGGCAGAGCACGACAAGCTGGCAAGCGCAGTCCTGGTCACCGATTCTATGGACCTGGCGCAGGCAGTGCAGGCAGAGATTGAAACGCAAATTCCCGCGCTGCTTCGTAGCGATATTGCCCGGGCATCCATTGACAACAACGGCAAAATTATCGTTGCCGACAATCTATCCCAGGCTATTGACATTGCCAACGAGCTTGCGCCGGAGCATTTGGAGCTGCTGGTTGACAATCCCTTTGATTACTTAGACAGCATTCGCCACGCAGGCTCGGTGTTTATGGGCAGAAACTGCCCGGAGGCACTGGGTGATTATCTGGCAGGTCCCAATCACACGCTGCCCACCAGCGGTACTGCCAAATTCTCCAGCCCGTTGTCTGTGGACGATTTTGTAAAAAAGACCCAATACACCTACTATACCGCCGAGGCGCTGGCAAACGTAGCAGAGGATGTAGCCTTCTTTGCCTCCCAGGAGGGTCTCACCGCCCATGCCAGAAGTGCGGTAATCCGGATGGAGGAAGCCTGACGTGAGCCGTTTTTTCAGCGAAAAATACAAGAATTTGACCCCCTACACCCCCGGCGAGCAACCCAAGGACACCCAATATGTCAAGCTGAACACCAATGAATCCCCTTTTCCTCCCTCCCCTAACGCTCTGCGTATGGCTGCGGAGGCAGCAGGCAATCTGCAGCTTTACTCTGACCCGGAGTGCCGGGATTTGGTGAAGCAGGCGGCAGAGGCTTTTGGTGTAGCAGAGGACGAGATTCTCTTTACCAATGGCTCCGATGAGGTCCTGAACTTTGCCTTTATGGCATTCTGCGACGAGAGCCATCCGGTAGTCTTTCCGGACATTTCCTATGGCTTCTACAAGGTGTTTGCCGCCTTGAACCAAATTCCTTACGAGGAGCTTCCTTTGGCAGAGGACTTCACCATTGACCCAAAAGCTTACTGTGGAATTGACAAGAACATTGTCATTGCCAACCCCAATGCACCCACCGGCATCGCTTTACCGGTGTCGGCGATTGCGGAAATTGTCGAATCCAACCCCAACAACGTGGTCATCATCGACGAAGCCTATGTGGATTTTGGTGGTGAAAGTGTCATTCCCCTTATCCACAAATACGATAATCTGTTGGTGACCGGTACATTTTCCAAGTCCCGCAGTCTTGCCGGCGGTCGATTGGGCTTTGGCATCGGCTGCAAGACGCTGATCGGAGACCTTAACACCATCAAATATGCCACAAACCCCTACAACGTAAACCGTATGACCATGGCTGCCGGTGTAGGCACATTGCTGGATGAAGATTACACCCGGGAAAACTGTAAGACCATTATGGAGGTTCGTCAGTGGACAGCTGCGCAGCTGAAAAAGCTGGGCTTCACTCTGACCGATTCCAAGGCAAATTTTCTGTTTGCTATGCACCCCCGGGCAGACGGCAAGGAAATTTACCTGCGCCTGAAGCAAAAAGGCGTGCTAATCCGCCATTTCGATACCCCCCGGCTGCATCCATATAACCGCATCACCGTGGGAAGCCGGGAGCAGATGGAAGTCTTCCTGGAAAAGCTCAAGGAAATATTGGAGGAACTACTATGAGAACCGCAAATATTGTACGCAAAACTGCGGAAACAGACATCACCCTTACCTTGTGTCTGGACGGCAAAGGGGAAAGCCAAATTCAAACCGGCTGCGGTTTTCTGGACCATATGCTGACCCTTTTTGCCAAGCACGGACACTTTGACCTGCAGGTACACTGCGTGGGTGATACCCATGTAGATTATCACCACACTGTTGAGGATGTGGGCATTTGCCTGGGTAAGGCTTTTTATCAGGCATTGGGTGACAAAAAGGGCATCCACCGCTACGGCAGTATGATTTTGCCCATGGATGAAAGCGTGATGCTCTCTGCGGTGGACATCTCCGGCAGAAGCGGTTTTTACCCAATCCTGAACATCCCCTCCCCCAAGGTAGGGGATTTTGACACAGAGCTGTGTCAGGAATTCTGGATTGCCTTTGCCAGAGATGCGGGGATTACGCTCCATTTGCAGCAGCTGGCAGGCACTAATTCCCACCATATTATTGAGGGCGCTTTCAAATCCGTTGCCCGCAGTCTGGCAGCGGCTGTTAAATTTGATGCAGAATTCGCCAACGAAGTTATGTCAACCAAAGGTGTGTTATAATGGTAGCAATTATTGATTACGGTGTGGGTAACCTGTTCTCCCTGCAAAGCTCCTTTGCCGCCATTGGCGCAGAGGGTACCGTCACCGCAGATAAAGAAGTCTTAGAAAAGGCGGATTGTATTCTTCTGCCCGGTGTGGGCGCCTTTGCCGATGCCGCAGAGAAGCTGCGCAGCGCAGGTCTGGACCAGGTTCTTAAAGCCCTTGCCGCCAAGGGAAAGCCCCTGATGGGTATTTGCCTGGGTATGCAGCTTTTGTTTGAGAGAAGCTACGAATACGGCTGCCACGAAGGTTTGGGTCTGCTGAAGGGCGCTGTTCGCCCCATCGCCGATGTTATCCCTGCCGATTACAAAATTCCCCATATCGGCTGGAACGGTCTGATTATGAAGCAGGATAACCCGCTGATGAAGTATGTCCAGCCGGGGGATTGTGTGTATTTCGTACATTCCTATTACGCCGCTGACTGTGACGAGGCAGTGATTGCCACTGCCGAATATGGGGCGGAGCTGACTGCCGCAGTTGCCAGCGGTAATGTGCTGGGCTGTCAGTTCCATCCGGAAAAAAGCGGCGAGGTTGGACTGAAAATTCTGAAAGCATTTGTGGAAATGGGAGAGAAAAAATGATACTTTACCCCGCAATAGACCTATATGAGGGAAAAGCCGTACGGCTTTTCAAGGGCGACTACAACCAAATGACCGTGTATAACGAAAATCCCCTGGCAGTTGCTCAGGACTTTCTGTGCTGCGGCGCCACCCATATCCATATAGTGGACCTGCAAGGCGCACGAGATGGTACCACCCCCAACCTGGAAACTGTACAAAAAATCAAACAGCAAACCGGGCTTTTCTGTCAGGTGGGCGGCGGCATCCGTACCATGGAAATTGTGGACCGGTATTTGTCCGCTGGGATTGACCGGGTAATTTTGGGTACAGCAGCCGTAACAGACCCGGACTTTTTGACGGCTGCTTTATCCAAATACGGCGAAAAAATTGCCGTTGGTATTGACATCAAGGACGGACGTGTTGCTATTAAAGGTTGGACGGAAACCTCCAACGAGGATGCGCTGGCATTTTGTGGAAAAATGCAGGCGCTTGGTGTAAAAACGGTCATTTGCACCGACATTTCCAAGGACGGTGCAATGCAAGGCACCAACCACAGTCTTTATAAGACACTGTCTGAAAATTTCAGCCTGCAGATCATTGCCTCCGGTGGTGTTTCCTCGATAGAGGACATTCAGCGCCTGACTGCGCAAAATCTCCACGGCGCCATTATCGGCAAGGCTTACTATTCCGGAAGCCTGGATTTGGCGCAGGCAATTGAGGTGGCAAAATGATTACCAAACGAATTATCCCCTGCCTGGACGTCCGGGACGGCCGGGTGGTAAAGGGTGTAAATTTTGAAGGACTGCGGGACGTATCCTCCCCTGTGGAGCTGGGTATGTACTACAGCAGCTGCGGCGCCGATGAGCTGGTGTTCTACGACATCACCGCCTCCTCTGATGGACGAAAGCTGTTCACGGACATTTTGTGCGAGACCGCAAGAAAGGTATTTATCCCCCTGACTGTGGGTGGCGGCATCAACACGGTGGAGGATTTTGACCGGGTGCTGAAATGCGGCGCTGACAAGGTCAGCGTCAACTCCGGGGCTATCCGCAATCCGTCGCTGATTTTGGATGCAGCAAAACGCTACGGTGACCAATGCGTGGTTCTGTCCGTGGACGTAAAGCGGGTGGACGGCGTATTCCGGGTGTTCGCCAAGGGCGGACGGGAAAACACCGGACAGGAAGCTATCGCCTGGATTAAGCAGTGCGTGGATAACGGCGCCGGCGAGGTGGTGGTCAACTCCATCGACACCGACGGTGTCAAGGGTGGCTTTGACCTGGAAATGCTGGAAGCTGTTTGCGATGCGGTGTCTGTACCGGTGATTGCCTCCGGCGGCGCAGGGAAAATTCAGGACTTTATCACGTTGTTTCAAACCCTTCCCAAGGTGGACGCAGGACTTGCCGCCTCAATTTTCCACTTCGGCGAGGTACATATTGCCGACCTGAAAGCCCAGATGGTAAAAGAAAATATCCCAACAAGGAGAGTGTAATTATGCTTGATATTTCCACACTGAAATTTGACGAAAAGGGTTTGATTCCTGCAATTGTGGTGGATTCTGTCACCAAAAAGGTACTGACCCTCGCCTATATGAATAAGGAAAGCCTGGAAGTTTCTATGGAAAAGGGTCTCACCTGCTTCTGGAGCCGTTCCAGAAACGAGCTGTGGCTCAAGGGTGAAACCAGCGGTAACTACCAGCACATTGTATCCATCACCGCCGACTGTGACAAGGATGCCTTGGTGGTCGTTGTGGAAAAGGATGGTCCTGCCTGCCACACCGGTTCTGATTCCTGCTTTACAAACCCTGTATGGGAAAGTGA
Source organism: Oscillospiraceae bacterium (assembly GCA_017516925.1). Lineage (GTDB taxonomy): Bacteria > Bacillota > Clostridia > Oscillospirales > Oscillospiraceae > Faecousia. The sequence continues at coordinate 39,302 of JAFXAQ010000047.1, forward strand.
AAGCCTGCAGGAGTTCAGCCTTCAGGGGCTGTATGATATGCTGGTGGGCAGAAACGAAACCCGCCCCGAGGGCTCCTACACCACCTATCTTTTTGAAAAGGGTATTGATAAAATCCTGAAAAAGGTTGGCGAGGAATGCACCGAGGTCATCATTGCCGGTAAAGCCGACGACAAAAAGGAGACTATCTACGAGCTGGCAGACCTTGCCTATCACGCAATGGTGCTGATGGTGCAGATGGGCATTTCTGTGGAGGACATCCACAAGGAGCTTGCCTCCCGACACATTATTGACCACAAGGTAAAGCAGGAGAAAATGACAAAATGATCCCCTCTAATTACCACACCCACACTACCTTTTTCGACGTCAGCACAGGGCCGAACACTTACTCTTCGGCTACGACATATACAAGCTCTATGTCAATATAAGATACAAAGACACCCTATGACTTTTAACAGTCATAGGGTGTCTTCATTTTTTCATTTGTTGTAAATGTGTCGTAAATCGGTTTTTGTCGGGTTTCAAAAACCCTGTAATACCGCTATTTTACGGCATTTTCTTAATCAAGGGGCTTCCTTGTGGGGAATATCTCAGTATGTTTCATAACCTCTCATAACCCCTCATATGGTGTCTAAACAACCTATCAATAACAGCATTTCACATATCTGCTCATAGTCTGCTCATATCCTGGCATAAAACCTCGGGCGATTGGGGTAAAACTGGGATAATTTTGTATTTATATTTCCTTTAGGTCTTATTGATACAAATATGCATAATTACAATACTATTCTAGAGTCCTCCCGAATGCTCACTGACGGTCTATATTTGTAAAACCATTCTGCATTTTCCGTGTGGACGGGAATAATTATTGGGGGACAGACCTTCTCAATAATCTGGTCAATTGTAAAAGCATCTGCATGCCCACTGGTATGTAGAATATGAACCTTAACTCCCTTGGCTACCATAAAACCAAGGAACTCCTGCATTTCTGATTGCTCCATATAGCCCTTCCACATACCGTAGAATAAAACACCATCTTCAAAACTGACGAGTTCATTCAGTTTTGAAAGGTAGTTTTTCATTGACTGCCTTATACACATCAGAAACGAGGTTTTGGCAATCTGGTGCTTGCTGATTTTTACATCATTAAATACTTGCAACTGCTCATACTGCTTGTCGCCACCAGTCATAAAAACTCTGGCCTTCGGAGACAAGACATCACAAGACTTTGCAATCTGCGCAGTGTAGATATCCTGCAACAGAATCCTATCAGTTTGGTCTGCAATATTTTGAGCAGTAATCAGTCTATCGATATTTTGAGCAGACATCATAATAAATGCGGGACCGCTTTTGCCTTTGAGGTAATCGATGGCAATCTGCTCCAGTAACTCTTCCTGGATGTTGCCTTTGTTCTCACGAGAGAGCGTTGTGCCTTCTGTTATCAAAGCATCTACAACAGGCAACTCATTCAAAAGCGCATCAAAATCGAGCCTTCCATTGGCACGGAAGTCGCCTGTATAGAGAACCTTCTTACCACCATTCTCAACCAAGAACATATAACTATCGAATGCAGAATGGTCGCATAGGTATGGTGTAATCGAGAATTCTCCAATAACAATTTTCTGTCCGTCATAGATATAAGTCGGTTCAAACGGAAGTTTTTTCTCACGGTACTCTGATGCTGCGGAAATAATCCCATAAGCCCTCTCACCCATATATACAGGAATGCCTTCCAACAAATACTCAGTTAGACCAATATGGTCTGCATGGTAATGAGAAATAAACACCCCATCACAATGGGTATCACCACAGAAAAGGCCGTCTATTTGTGGGACTTCAACTCTTTCGCATTCTGAGAGGTTTATACCAATGTCAAAGAATAACCGTGTTGTCCCATCCGATATTTCGATTATCGAACCACCAATTTGGTTCTGGCCTCTATGTATTTGGATAATCACGACTTGTTCCTCGCAATGAAGAGCAAAATGGTATAATCAATCAGCGATACAAGCGCATTGATATCATCATCGGTTTCTATCGGCTTGTTGAACTTTACATGTAATTCGTAGTTCTCTTTATTTTGATTGGGTGTAACCTCGTATTTATAAACATTCGCTAACCGTGTAGCAATTTGATTTGCAATTTCAGAGGCATTGAACTCATTTCCACCTTTTTGGTCGAAGAAGCTTTTGTTGATGTAGAACCGAATCTCTTCGGGTTTGTTTTCGGCCAATTCAAAAATTCTCTTGTAAGATTTTCCCGTTTGAGAGAAAAGCACATCGGAATTGCTGGCAATGTTGTATCTGATAACACCCTCTTTTTTATCTTCAACCAGAAGAGGATTATACTTTTCTTTGATACTATCCATCGCCTTATTAAACTTCGCCTTAAAATTAACAGGTTTACGAATAAATGCACTTGCTGCAATAAACAGTACTAACACATCAATGAGAACACCAGAAATGTCCTTGATACCACCTACAACGTTTTCTTTCGCAAAGCCTCCGAAAGCAACTTCGCAGACAATAGCAATCAATGCCATAGCAGCCAATATGCCTGCTAATAAATCGTGCTTCTCTTCAATAAACTTTTTCATAATTATTTCTCCACTCTGTATATATTGTTTTCTTTTTCTATGTAGTAAGGCTTGCTGTCCAGCAGTTGCATCAGTTTGAAAAGGTTCGGTCTTTGTTCCTGCATCTGTTGGTGCTGAATACCATTTTTGAAAACAAATGGGCTTGCCTTGATGGTTGTGTCCACAGGTAATGCAAAATCAGTCAATAATTTATCCTTATCTACGGTCTGCATATATGTGAACCCTTCAAGCACACAACGGAGCATACTTTCTTCGCTATCAGGCTTTTTAAGTTCCAAAATATACAGTGTGCTGCCATCATATGAAAGCAAATCAACTTTTCCTGCAACATCTGAACGCTTGTTTTTTAGCGGTGTCTGATAGTCAATAATATCGCCTATGTGATTGTACATAAACCCGCGCTGAGATTGATTAAACATCTCCATTGCTATTCTTTCTTCTTCACGGGGTGTATCTGCATCAAAGATACCGTCGTGTCCTTTGGTTCTGTATGGCGCTTCACGAGTGATTTTGGGAATCCCCTCTACAAATTCTGATAAATTATTGCACAGGAACTCCGCAATGACCTCAGTATATAACTCGTCTGTATCTTCCGTCTTTCCGTTATAATTGATGAATAGTTGCTTATAGAAGGTCTTGATGTCGCCAAATGCTTGTTGGCATTTTCTTATAATCTCTTCTTTGGAATATCCCATCACAGTCACCACCCTTTATAGAATGTAGTATATCATATACAAAGCAAAAAGAAAAGAGGAGGTATCAAGCCAACTTGATACCTCCTCTTATTGATATGTCGTTTAACGGCTGGGGTAATACTGGGGTAAATTACACCAGTTTCAACAAAGAAAACCGCAGGAATAAAGGCATTATTAGTCCAGGGGTTTCATCGTGGGGATAGAGAGAGGGTTTGGCATAACATCTCATAACCTCTCGCTCAACCTCATAACTTCCCTTGAAAACAGTGGTTTTTCGGCGATTCTCATAATCTCTCATATGGTGTCAGAACGCCGCACATCCTCTCGGATATCATGGGTAATTTCTGGGTAAAATGGGTAATCTGTGGGTAAAATCCAGTTTTCTGAACCCACAGCAAACCGCTGTTTTTCTGTACATCATTGTAGCGCATATTTTCAATAAAAGCAAGACTTTTCTAACCAGCCCCATCTGCAAAATTTAATTATCTCCCACAAAATTCCTGCTGTTTCAATAGGCTCTTTTCACATTTTTCCGACATATATCATCCTCTTCTCACACATTTTTCTTTGCCTGCTCACAAAAAGCACATCGGCCGATGTGCTTTTTATTTCTCATGATTTATTACCAAAGTTGTGCGAAGTAGAATGATTAATATGAGTCTTATATAAAAGAAAAAGAGTCATAAAGATTCTATAAGAATCGTTATAACCCATGAAGATTGCAGGAAATATTGAGATTTTGAATAATTTATGGTATAATGCAACCAATTCGATAAACTTGAATTTAACGAGGGGTATCATTGCAAAAATGTTCAAAGGTATTAGGATAAAATATTGTATAGTTGCTGTACTGAGCAGTGCTTTTCTTGCATTTGGATTGTATCATGTTCATTCTCTTTCGGGGGTAACCGAGGGCGGTGTAATTGGCTTAAACCTTCTGTTAGACCATTGGTTTCATATTTCGCCATCAATTACAAACTTTATTGCAAATGTAATA
>JAFXAQ010000048.1 GCA_017516925.1 Oscillospiraceae bacterium
GTGCAGTAAGTCAAAACACCTTGCGATAGCAAGATATTTTAGAAAACGGATTGCCACAACCAGTGTTGCGACACTGGTTTCGCAATGACAACTTAATATCGGCAGATTGCTTTTTCAATATTGTTGTGTTTTGGCGATTTGGGGGTTCTTTGACACTCTGGGACGGCTGCATTGCAGCCGTCTTTATCAATATAGGACCCTTAGAGGCAAGTCTTTCCCTGTATAAATGCGCCGATTTCTTTGACTGCTTTACGTAAGGTATCAGGCTGGGGCAGCATGACAATGCGGAAATGGTCCGGCTTATCATAGGCAAAGCCGCTTCCGGGGACCACAAGGATATGTTTCTCTAACAGAAGCTGATGCGCAAACGCTTTATCGTCGGCATATTCCAGGTACTCGGGTTTTATCCTGGGGAACACATAAAAACTCCCGTCATTTTTTACGTATGAAAGACAGTCCAGTTTGTCCAATTCTTCAAAAGTTGCCTGGCGCTGCTCATAAAGCCTGCCGTCTTTGGCAAGCATTCTTTCGGTGTACGTTGTGTCGGCAAGGGCATCGGGAATAATGGTTTGCATAATGGCGTTGGCAGACAGCCGTATGGAAGCAAGCTTTAAAAGCGCCTCGCTGATGAGGCTTCTCTGCCCGGAAGGACCGCTTATTACCAGCCAGCCGCAACGAAAACCGCAAAGACAGTGGGATTTCGATAAACCGTTCATTGTGACCACAGGAATGTCCTTGGCGAGGGAAGCGAAAGAGGTGTGCTTCTTGCCGTCAAAAACAAGGCGGTCGTAGATTTCGTCGGACAAAACTACCAGCTTGTTCTGCCGTGCGATTTCGGCAATTTCCAGTAGAACATTGTTGGAATAAAGCGCACCAGTTGGGTTGTTGGGATTGATAATGACGATTGCTTTCGTCTTTTTGTTGACGAGACTTTTAATATGTTCAGTGTCCGGGTTCCAGCCGTTTTCCTCGTCGCATTTGTAAAATACAGGAACAGCCTTGCGCAGCAGGATTTCGTTGACCCAAAGGGAGTAGCAGGGCATAGGAACAAGCACCTCATCTCCTGGGTTCAGCAGCGCAGTGGAAACCATTGAGGCAATTTCGCTGATGCCGTTACCGATAAAAATATCATCCAAAGAAAAATCGGTGATATCCTTGCTGCGGTGATACTGCAATATTGCGTTTCGTGCCGCAACCATTCCTCTTACGTCGCAGTAGCCCAAAGTGTTATCCAGTTTGCTGATCAGCGCATTTTTCACACTTTCCGGCATAGGGAAGCCAAAGGTGGCAGGATTGCCGGTGTTGAGCTTTAAGATTGTTTCACCGCTTCGCTCCAGCTCCAGTGCTGTATAGAAATTCTTTCCCCGTATATCAGAATTCAGGCTGTTTATTATCTCAGAACACACATTCATTCGGAACATCTCCTTGAAAGAATATGTTGATAATAGCATAGCGTTGTGATATAATCAAATATATATACTTATATATTGGTCATATAAATATAGTTATGGGTGATTGTATGTTTAAGTATGCCGATTACATTTATAAAATTTATAAGGAGCAAAGCTTTACGCAGGCGGCAAAAAAGCTGTTTATATCGCAGCCAGCCCTTAGCGCCACCGTTAAAAAAGCGGAGGAAGAGCTGGGCTTTAAAATATTCAACCGGGAAACCGTACCGGTGAGCCTGACCGATCTGGGGCAGATTTATATTTCTGCTATTGAAGAGATTAACCGTGTGGAGCGTAACCTGCAGGACAGCGTAAACAGCATTTATTCTTTGGTGACAGGGGATATTTCCGTAAGCGGCGCAGCTTTTATCTCGTCCTTTATACTGCCGAAAATCATAATGGAATTTTCCAGACAGCATCCGAAAATCAACATTCAGCTGATTGAGGATAACTCTGTCAATCTGCAGGAAAAGCTGTTTTCCGAGGAGCTTGATATCTTAATAGACTATGACTTCGACAGCGAAAATTTTGTGTCTTTTCCCCTGAAAAAAGAGCATATCCTGTTAGCGGTCCCCAAACAGCACCCCATCAATGCCCGCCTTGGCAATATTGCACTCACCACAGAAGATATCATTTCTCAAAAACATTTAAATGAAGAAACACCTTGTGTGGATTTGGGCAATTTTCAAAAAGAGAAATTTATACAGTTAAAGCCGAAGAATAATATGCATAAAAGCAGCTGCAATATTTGCAGCGACTACGGATTTATACCGCAGTCTGTCATAAGTGTGGACCAGCTATTGACTGCCTATAACATAGCCGGTTCCGGTATGGGTATCACCTTTACCACTGACACGGTCATTCAATCTGCGGCAAGCTATGAGGATTTGCTGTTTTACAAGGTGAGCAGTTCTCATGCGGAAAGAGTACTCTACATTGCCCATAAAAAGAAAACCTACATAAGCCCAGCGGTAGAGGAATTTATTCGAGTATCGCAACAGATTTACGCACTATAAAACAATACAGCGGCAACTCGGTTGAGTTGCCGCTGTAGGTCAAATAAGGGAACGTAATAGTGGGATCAAAGATTTCGCCATAGAGTGAAAGCCCAAATCATTGGGGTGACAGCCGTCTACGGAACCGTCGTTTTTCGCAAACTTCATCAATGTGTGACCGTCCATGAAATAGACGTTTTTATCCCCGGCATCAAGGGCATCGGTGTATGTCTTTTTAATAACTGCCAGCCGGTCCTGGTATCCGCCACCCATGTTATATCTGGGGCGCGTCAGGATTACGATGGGCAGCTCCGGATTGTGGTTCCGGATTGTCTGGAACATTTTTTGATGGGTGTCCTTCAAATGCTGGAGGGTTGGGGAATTGTGGTCATAGTCATAGACAAAGACGGACATATCCAGACCCTTGATATACTCGGCAATTTCATCTTCTGCCAATGCACTGCCTGAAAAACCAAGATTGGTATAATCTGTTTGCAAGGCCCTTGCAATAATGCTTTCGTAGGTATTTCCGGGGCGGGAAGTACATCCGCCCTGGGTGATAGAGGAGCCGTAAAACACGATTGGCTTTTTGTGCTTGTAGCCGGCGGACTTTTTCACCACGGCATTTTCCGCAAGTCCGATGTAAAGTTCAGTAATTTCGCAGTACAGCGGAAAGTTTATGGTGATTTCTCTTTCGGTACTGTCAGGGAAACGGATGATGCTTTCGTAACCGTCCACGATTTTAAAAGGCGGAACGAATGCGTTGAAGAATACTTCTTTTTTGCCTACATACAGGTCAAAGCCGGAGGAACCGGTCAAGGCAAAGTGAGGCATTTTTCCAATGACAGGCATCTTTGCGTGGATGGCTACATAGGGACTGTTTGTGATAAATTTAACTCTACCACCGGCGGTGTGACTGTGCAGCCGAAGCACGCTGGGGCTGACGGTTTTTGCCACCTCCTCAGGCAGTCTTCTGAATTTGCCGTCTACATAAAATACGCCGTAAACAGAAAAAGGTTTTTCGTTTACATCATAAAATTTGATGTTGTCAATGTCCAGGGTGGTTTGGACAGCAAAGTTGCGATCAATTTGTGAAATGTTCATCGTTACCACACTCCTTTGGGGTAGTATAACTCGGTAAAACAGGAAAGTCAAGCCCCCAAGTCAAAACTTGGGGGCGAGAATTATACTTCCGGAAGTGCTACCTGAATGGCGGCATAACCGCAGTTGTCACTGATGGCTGTCAGGGTAATACTGGTTTGCTCCTTGGCAGGTCTTACCGCAATGCGAATCTTGCCCATATACATCTTCCGCTGGGGGAAGGTGACGTTGGTATGGTCGCAGTGGTCAGAACCGGTGCCCAGGATTTTAGCAGGGGTCTCCACGCAGAACCGGACAAATTCCGCAGCATCCGGAACGAGATTGCCGTCTTTATCCAGACACTGACAGGTAAACAGAGCCACATCTTCGCCGCCTTGGTTGCAGGTGTTATCCAGGGTCAGTTGCAGCTTCACCGGCTTGCCGGTGGTGGTGCGGGAATGCTCTGCAACCAAAACGCCATTTCGGTATCCCTTGACTGCCAATGTACCGGGGGTGTAAGCTACATTCCATTCGCCGTGTCCGTACTTTTCAATTTCCTTACGTCCCAGACTTTCGCCGTTTAAGAATAGCTCCAGTTCGTCGCAGTTGGTATATACGGTAACCGGGATTTCCTGACCCTCCATACCGGAGAAATTCCAGTGGGGAACAATGTGTACCATAGGCTCAATTGTCCAGTGGGACTTATTTTGATAAAATGCGCCTTTCTTTTGCAGGAACAGGTCCATTGCGCCAGACTTGGAGCAAACAGCCGGCCAGGTTGCTTCGCCCCTGTGCTCCACGGCAGCCCACTGGTAACAGCCAACTACATAAGGACGCTCCATCAGGAATTTCCAGGTTTTTTCCCGGCTTAAGAACCAGTGGTTGGTATCCACGTCACGGTCCCGGATTCTGCCGCCATTCTCTGTGGGGAAGCACCAATCCCGTGTGGTGCCGGTAGCGCAGCACTCGGAGGCAAACACCAGCTTGTTTGGGCGCTGCTCGTGGACAGAATCATAGATATGCAGATTGTAGTTGATACCGATGATGTCGCAATCATCATAAATCTGGCATAACTCGGGGGTTTTGTCCACTGCGGCGGTGATGGGACGCAGCTTATCGAATTTCCGGATATGGGCAGATATCGCTTTGTGCAGCCGTTTTCCCATCTCTGTAATGTGGAAGTATTCCTCGTTACTGGTGGACCAGAAAATCACACTTGGGCGGTTCCTGTCCCGCTTCAGCAAAGATTCCAGCTGCACCAAGCTTTCCTGTGTGCTCTCAAACCAGCGTGCCTCGTCCATTACCAGCAAGCCCAGTTCATCGCAAGCATCCAGATAAGCCGCAGTCTGCTGATAATGGCTGGTGCGGTAGCCGTTTGCGCCCATTTCCTTGATCAGCTGCATTTTGTACTTGGCAACATTGTTGGGTACAGCAATACCGGTCAGACCGAAATCCTGATGGGCGCACACACCCTTGATAAAGGTCTTTTTTCCGTTGAGCAGCAGTCCCTTTTCGGCAGACAGCTCCACAGTGCGGAAGCCAATGCGAGTGATATTTTCGTCGATAACTTCTTTGACCAGTTTCAGCACAGTCTTTACCGTGTAGAGATTGGGTGTTTCGCAGTCCCATAAAAGAGGGGCTTTGACTGTGCAGCTGTAGTGAAGCGTCAGCTTGTCCCGCAGCGGGATGTTCCCCTGACCTTCAGCGGAAGCAACGCAGTTGCCGTCAGCATCCAGCACATAGCTTTCCGCAGTTACGCAATGGTCAAGATAGTCATCGTTGATTGCGGTGGTTTCAAAATCAATTTGCCATACATCTTCGCTGATTTTATAGCTGGGGGCATACACACCCCACAGGTCGATGGCAACCGGCTCTGTGATGACAAGATGCACATCCCGGTAAATACCGCCGCCCTGATACCACCAGCCTTCGTACTCCTGGGTGTTGACATACACAGCCAGAACATTTTCCTTATCCCGGTATGCCAAATCGCTGATGTCCACCTCGAAGGTGTTGTAGGCGGAGAAGTTATGGTGCAGCTGACAGCCGTTGAGGTAGAGAGTGGATACTCCCGCAATGCCGTCAAAGTGCAGCAAGATGCGCTTATCCTCACAGCCCTCCGGCAGCGTAAAATGCTTTCTGTACCAGCCGTTGTCATAACGGAAATAACCGTGGGCATTGTTTTGGCATTCTTCGTTGTCCTGGTCAATGATGTAATCGTGGGGGAGCTGGACGGTTGCCCAGTATTCACCGGTCAATTTCAAACTGTCACTGTATTTGTTAGGGTTGTCCGGATAGTGGTAGGCGGCAGGACCCAGCTTTTTTCGCTCTGTCTTGCTTTGGCTGTATACCGGACCTTTGACACTGGGGCGGTTTACTGGAATGTCTCCCTTGTGGAACTGCCAACTGTCGTTTAGCAGAATTTCCCTTCGCATAGGATGTCCTCCTTGACTTTTCTTGTGTTTTATACTATTATATAGTAAAAAACAAGCAGGAATATATGAAAATTTGATTTATTTTAGCACAAAACAATCATCTGCGGAGATTGCCAATGAAGTATTCCAGTGACATTAAAAAAAGCATATCCGAGGACCTCATAACCATTAACAGCTGTGGGGAGCTGCGTCTGAATTCCGATTCGCACATCCAACGCTATGCCGGTAGAAACGATTACCAGCTTATCTATATTTGTGAAGGAAATTGCGCAGTGACCATAAACGGTACGGTGCACATTGCATACCCGGACGATGTTATCCTTTACCGCCCCGGGGAAGTGCAGGATTATTTCCTTTCCAAGAAGACCCAGCCCCATACCTATTGGATACACTTTAATGGGGACATATGCAAGAAACTGCTTGAAACCTTATCCTTGCAGAATATTCATATCATAAAAGCAGGTCAGAACCGGGATATCAAGCATTTGGTTAGCAGAGTTTGTCAATACTACAATCTGCAAATTTCCAACCACAGTCTGCTCTGTTCTGCCTTGATGCAAAGCGTCCTGACCCTTTTAAGCAACGAAGCGCACAAGGCGCCGCCCCAGCCGGGCAGCAAAAGCACAGATAAAATCAGCGAGCTGATCAGTCGGATTAAAATGGTGCCGAATCTGGATATCAGCGTTGCTGCGTGTGCCGAGTTTTGCTATATGAGCAAGCCCCATTTTTCCCGGATTTTTAAGCGTACCACCGGAATGTCACCGGTGCAGTTTATACTGGGACTTCGTATTGACCGGGCAAAAGAACTGCTGGACTTTACGGATAAGACCATTGCCGATGTTGCCGAGGCCAGCGGATTTCAGGATCAAAATTATTTTGCCCGCACCTTCAAAAAAATGACCGGATTAACACCAACCCAATACCGCCGTGCAGATCAGGCGGAGTAATGATAAAGGCAGGGAAACCAAATGGGAAATCTAATCAAAACTTATGCGCAGGCCCATTACATAAAAGTATTCCGGGAGCCGGAGGGACAGCTGTCCCATAAATTCATTGTGCCGGGCAGCGCCTACAAAAATTCTTTGTGGGATTGGGACAGCTGGTTAACAGACATTGCGCTGCACCAGATCACAGATGAGGACTTTTCGGAATATTCCCAAGGCTGTATTTTGAATTTCCTGGCGCATATTGATGCTGACGGTCGCATTCCTATGATGATCACACCGACTTCTCAGCTTCCCCATACCCTGGATGAAAATACCAACGGGCATAAACCGTGCCTTGCTCAGCACGCTGCATTTGTTGTCAAGCAAAGTGGCGATGTAGAGTGGCTTCGTCCGGAATTTGGAAAGCTGCTGCGCTTTGTGGATTGCTATATGCAAAATAACCGTCACGAAAACGGCTTATATTTTTGGATCGATGACTGCGCTATCGGTGTGGATAATGACCCCTGTACTTTTTACCGACCCAAGAAAAGCTCCGGTTCCATTTTTTTGAACTGCCTGATGTATAAGGAACTGGAAGCGGTGGTCTACCTTGGAAAGCTGCTGGATGTGGATGTAGGGAGGTATGCCCAGGAGCAGGAGAACCTGAAAAAGGCTATTCAGGAGAATTGCTACGACGAAAAGGACGGTATGTACTACAGTGTGGACCTGAACCTTTTGCCAATAAATACGGATGAATTTTTGCATAAAGGCGCACCTCGTCATTGGGATTGCCTGATCCAAAGAATCGGCAGCTGGTCCGGTTTTCTGGCAATGTGGGCGGGCATTGCCACCCAGGAACAGGCAGAGCGGATGGTGCGGGAAAACCTGCTGGATGAAAAAGCATTCTGGGCGCCCTATGGTGTACGAAGCCTGTCCAAATACGAGAAAATGTATGTGATTAAAAAGTCCGGAAACCCCTCCTGCTGGTTAGGTCCGATTTGGGGCATCAGCAATTATATGGTGTTCCGGGGCCTTCTGAAGTACGGCTTCCTGGCAGAGGCGCGGGAACTGGCGGAAAAGACAGTAAAGCTGTTTGAAGAAGATATTGCTGCCTGTGGGCAGCTGCACGAGTATTATGACCCGGAAAGCGGGGAGCCGGTTTTGAACCCGGGCTTCCAAAGCTGGAATCTTCTGGGGGCAAATATGTATGCCTGGTTGCACAATGAACCGGTAATGGAAGAATTTTAAGAATAGGCGGTCACAAATATGTGACCGCCTTTTTTGCAAATAACAACCCCCAGGGGGGCTTGTGTCCTTGTTTTTGTGCCGCTATAATATAAAAAACGACACAAAAGGAATGGAAAAGAATGAAAAAGATTTTCGCTTTGCTGTTAAGCGCAGCATTATTTTTTGGTATGTTCTCCGGCTGTTCCGGAAAAGAGGAGAGCAAAAATACGCTGGTTTACGGCTCCGGTGACTATGACTCCATTAACCCCATTATGAATGAGCACTGCGAGATTAAACACCTGTTGTTTGATTCTCTTGTGAAGCTGGATAAAAACGGCGAGCCCGTAGCCAGCCTTGCAGAAAGCTGGTCTTATGACGAAACGGCTATGACCTATACCTTCAAGCTTCGCAGCGATGTGAAATGGCACGACGGGGAAGTCTTTACCGCAGAGGACGTAAAATTCACCATCGAAGCGATTATGAATCCTGAAAACGGCTCAGAGAACTACCCTAACTATGCTGAGGTTGGGGAAATTCAGGTCATTTCCGACACAGAGATTGCTTTCGTCCTGACCGAGCCGAATTTTGCGTTCTTAGACTATATGACCATGTCCATTTTGCCCCAGCATAAGCTGCAGGGTGAGGATATGTGGGAGTCTGATTACTTCAAAAACCCCATTGGCACCGGTCCTTACAAGTTGGAAAGCTGGGACGTTGGTCAGGCGATTACCCTGACAAAGAATGCAGATTACTTTGCCGGCGCAGCCAAGATTGATACTGTTATTTTCAAAATTGTCACAGACGATTCCGCCAAGGCTTTACAGCTGAAAAACGGAGAGCTGGATTTGGCGCAGGTTACCCCCAAGGATGCGCAGGTATTCGAAAATTCTGCGGATGTGACCGTCTATGATATGAAAACCGCTGATTATCGTGGCATTCTCTACAATTTCTGGAACGAGTACTGGCAAAAAAACGCTGACCTGATCCCGGCTATCAGCTACTGCATTGACCGTCAGGCGATCGTGGACGCAGTTCTGCTGGGGGAAGGGTTTGTTGCATACTCTCCCATCCAGCTGAATGAATACAACTACGACGGTGTGGAGAAATACACCTTTGACCTCTCCAAGGCAGAAGCAGCATTTCGGGCAGCCGGTTGCGAGAAAGACGCTGAAGGCTACTGGTGCCGGGGTGGTGAGCGCATCCGCTTTACCATCAATGCAACCCCCGGTGATCAGGTTCGCATCGATATGGCGCAGATTGCAGCCCAACAGCTGACAGAGGCCGGCTTGGACGTAAAAGCCAATGTCCCGGCAGAGGGCATTGATTGGGGCGGACAGGAATGCTGTATCATCGGCTGGGGTTCTCCCTACGATGCTGACGACCACACCTATAAGGTATTCGGCACCGATGCCGGCGCCAACTACTCCGGTTACTCCAATGCAGAGGTAGACAAGTGGCTGAAATTGGCCCGTCAGACCAATAACCCCACGGAACGTGCGGAGAACTACAAGCAGTTCCAGATTGCTATGGCAGCAGCACCTGCCTATACCTACTTTGCATACATCGATGCGATGTTTATTGCCGATAACAATATTAAAGGCATCGATGCCAATACCGTTCTGGGTCACCACGGTGTGGGTATTTTCTGGAATGTCACCCAGTGGACAATCGACTAAAATAGAAATGCACAAGGGGCTGGGAAGTCAGCCCCTTACTGTACGTTTTGCAGAAAGGAGATTCCTATGGAAGCATTGTTGAAAATTGAAAATCTGTCCGTGGGTATAAAATCTCCTGCCGGGAAGGTACAGGCTGTCCGGGATGTAAGCTTTGAATTACACCCCGGTGAAGTGCTGGCAATCGTTGGCGAATCCGGCTGCGGAAAAAGTATGCTCTGCAAAGCCATTATGAAGCTGCTGCCCAAGTCCGGAAAAATTGAGGGCGGACGTATCCTTGCCAATGGCATCGATATTACGAACTATTCTGAAAAGGATATGCGCAAGCTTCGTGGCAAACTGTTTTCCTTTGTATTCCAGGACCCTATGTCGGCGCTGAACCCTACCATACCCATTGGTCAGCAAATAGCAGAAGCGATTCTGGTCCACGAACCAAAGCTACCCAAGGAGCAGGTTTACAACCGGGTTATCAGCCTAATGGAGCTGGTGGGCATCCGGCAGCCCCACGAGCGTTACAAGCTGTACCCCTACAATTTTTCCGGCGGTATGCGCCAGCGGAGCGTGATGGCTATCGCATTGGCATCTAACCCCAAAATTCTGCTGGCTGACGAACCAACCACGGCGCTGGATGTGACCATTCAGGCGCAAATTCTGGACCTGTTGAAGGAAATTCAGGTCAAGCTGGGTACGGCTACCATCCTGGTATCCCATGACCTTGGTGTGGTGGCAAGATGCGCGGACCGGGTGGCAATTATGTATGCCGGCAAAATCGTGGAAATTGGCACTGCCGAGGAAATCTACTACGACCCTCGACATCCCTACACCTGGGGCCTTATGCAGTCTCTGCCAGCCCTGAATAAGGGCAGGGACGAGCTGAAAACCATTCCCGGTATGCCGCCTTCTCTTGTGAACCCACCTGCACACGATGCCTTTGCCTACCGAAACGAATATGCTCTGGAGATGGATTATCACCAGCAGCCCCCAATGTTTCAAATTACCGATACCCACTATGCGGCAACCTGGCTGTTAGACCCCAGAGCGCCCAAGGTGGCGCCGCCCATAGGAGGGAAAGCCAATGTCTGAAATACTTTTGGATGTGCAGCACCTTTCCCATATGTTCCGGCTGAGTAAGCACGCAGCTATCCAGGCGGTGGATGATGTATCCTTTCAAATCAAAAAGGGCGAGATTTTCGGTCTGGTAGGGGAGTCCGGCTCCGGAAAGTCCACCGTCGCCCGGTGCATTATGAATGTTTTCAAACCCACCGCAGGCAAAATTCTTTATCACGGCATAAACGTCTGTGACCCCAAGGAATTCCGCAGGAATCACAAAATGCTGGAAGCAACACGTCAAATTATTTTTCAGGATTCTGCTTCCAGCTTAAATCGGCGAATGACTGTGGCGGATATTATTGCCGAGCCTATGCAAATCCACCGTATTAAGCCTCCCAGAGGCTCCTATCGGGCGGAAGGGGCATTTCAGCTGTATTATGTGGGGATGGATGATAGTTATCTGGACAAATATCCTGCAGAGCTTTCCGGCGGTCAGCGGCAGCGTGTAGCCATAGCAAGAGCTCTTTCTATGGAGCCGGAGCTGCTGGTAGCCGATGAGCCTGTTGCGTCGCTGGATGTATCCATTCAGGCGCAGATTATCAATTTATTCAAGCATTGCAACCGTGACCACGGACACACAATCCTGTTTATTGCCCACGATTTATCCATGGTGGAATACCTTTGTGACCGGGTGGGTGTGATGTATCGGGGCAAGCTGGTGGAGTTGGCACCCACTGGGGAGCTTTACGCAAATCCCCAGCATCCCTATACCAGGGCATTATTATCGGCCATCCCTATTCCGGATCCCATTGCGGAGCGCAACCGCCCAAAGACAGAATTTGACGAGCTGTCCTTTGACAAAGACGGGGTATTTACGGAAATGGCGCCCGGTCATTTCGTACTGCGAAAGGAGAACAACAGATGAGAAAGAATCCTTTCGCCTATTACGGCAAGAAGCTGCTGGTCTTCCTTGTCAGCGTGTTTATTTTGTCCGTTGCGGTTTTCTATATCTCTCGATTGGCACCCGGGGATCCTTTAATGAGCTATTACGGGGAGCGCACAGAAAAAATGAGCGTGGCAGAAAAGAATGCTGCCCGGGAAAAGCTGGGGCTGAACGACCCAATCCATATCCAGTACATCCGCTGGGTAGAAAATGCCGCAAAGGGCGATTTTGGCATTTCCTTTCAGTATAAGCAGGATGTTATGGAGGTTATCGGGAGCAGAATTGGCAACACCTTGCTTCTTGGCGGTATTGGCTTTGTTTTGACCTTTGCAGGCGCATTGCTGCTTGGCGTTTTATGCGCCTGGTTCGAGGACAAATGGATTGATAAAATTCTGTGTAAAGTCGGCACACTGCTCAGCTGCATCCCAGAATTCTGGCTGTCTCTGATGCTAATTCTTGTGTTTGCGGTAACGCTTCACTGGCTTCCCAGCAGCGGCGCTTACGATGTGGGACATCAGAATGATACACTGAACCGCATTGTGCACCTGATACTGCCGATGACCGTGGTGGTTTTGCAGCATTTGTGGTACTATGCCTATATGATTCGCAACAAGCTTTTGGAGGAAACCAGAGCCGATTATGTGTTGCTGGGTAAATCCAAGGGTCTTTCCAAAAAAGAGATTATGTTTAAGCATTGCCTGCGGAACATTCTGCCCTCCTATATCAGCATCATGGCTATCTCTGTTCCCCATGTGGTGGGCGGTACTTACATCGTTGAGACGGTGTTCAGCTATCCCGGCATCGGTGCGTTATCCTACGAAAGCGCCCGGTTCCATGACTATAATCTGCTGATGGTGCTTTGCATGATGACCGGTGTTTTGGTGATCCTTTGTAATCTGATTGGGGGAATTATCAACGAGAAGATTGACCCTCGTATTAAGGCAAATGAAGTGGTTGAAACATCGGAGGTGAGCAAGGTATGACAGAACAAGAATTGTTCACCTTGGTTGGCATTCGTGCCGAACAAAGCGCTCCTGCCAAAAAGGTACGGCGTATGCAGGGCTTTCCTTGGATATCCGTAATTTTGCTGGGCATTATCGTTCTATGCTGCTTCTTTGCGGAAGTCATTATGACCAAGGACCCCGGTTACTTGGATTTGAAGAACTACAATGTTGCACCGAATAGCGAGTTCCTTTTTGGTACAGACACTTTAGGCCGTGATATTTTCTCCGGCATTTGGTATGGCGGTAGAATCTCCGTCACCATCGGCTTTTTAGCAACGCTGATTTCCACCTTTATTGCAGTGGTTTATGGCTCTATCAGCGGTATCGCACCCGTATGGCTGGATACCCTCATGATGCGCTTTACAGAAATCTTCTTAAGTGTACCCGGTTTGCTCTTGGTGCTGTTTTTGCAAGCCATCCTGGGGCAGGCCAATGTGGTAACCTTGTCCATAGTCATAGGTGTTACCAGCTGGGCAAGCATTGCCAAAATTATCCGCACGGAAGTCCGGCAAATCCGAAACAGCGAGTATGTGGTAGCATCCCGCTGTATGGGCGGCAAGTTCTTCCACATTTTGCGCAAGCACTTAGGTCCCAATTTTATTGCATCCATTATGTTTATGGTGGTTATGAATGTCCGGGGGGCTATTGCCTCCGAATCCACGCTAAGCTTTATGGGAATGGGGCTGCCGCTGGAAATTATTTCCTGGGGCAGTATGCTGTCCCTTGCGGAAAAAGCGCTGCTTTCCGGATGCTGGTGGATGATTCTCGTTCCCGGCGCATTCCTGGTCACGCTCCTTATGTGCCTGACCAACATCGGCAATTACCTCCGAAAAAACGCCAACCGCAAAGAAAGCAACCTATAAAATAAAACGGTGCTGATTGCACCGTTTTATTTTATAGAGCTCGCTCTGTATTTTGCCGGGGTGATACCGACCCGCTGCTTAAATACTTTGATGAAATAGGATACCTCCCCAAAGCCCAACCGGTCAGAAATATCAGCGATGGAAAGCGCCTCCTGCTTCAGGTAGTTTTTCGCCTTGTAAATTTTAGCCGCTGTTCGGTATTCTGTGGGAGAAACTCCGGAATACTCTTTGAAAAGCTTACGAAAGTAAACCTCGCTGACATTACATAGCGCTGCAATTTCCGCAACAGACAGGGTTTGCGCCTGGTCCTGCTCCAGATATTCGATGCCTTTTTCAATCATACTGTACTTGCGGATGTGGTTTTTGAAATAGAATTGGCTGAGCTGAAACAACAGGTCATACATAATGGATTTGATTTTGCCGTGGCAAAGGAGGTTTGCGTTTCCGTAGCTGTCTATTTTGTTGAAAATACTTCTGTAATTGGCGTTGTCGGCAGAATACACCGCTATCCTTTCGCTCAGGACAAAGGGGGAGCTGTCGGTGTCAAACAACAGGAAGTTGATGTGTGTTGTTTGACAGGGTTCGCCGTTTGCTGCGCTGAATTCCACAAAATATTCTGCGTAAATGGGGATATATACCACGGAGCCGCTTTTTGCGGAAATCTGTTCGCCGTTTTTGAGGGTATACGCTGCATCGCAGTTATGAAGGTATAAAAGCATATCGTATTTTTTGGGAAGACCAATGCAATTAAAATGCTTTCCTTTTTTCCAAACCTGTGTCAGCGCGTTGATAACCTTGACGGTATAATCCGCATCATACAGGCTGGCTATTTCGATTTTTTTCATTATGATACCTCTTATTTTCGCGTTTGTTTGATTATAACGGATAAAACGGACTTTTTCAACTACAAAGTTGTTTCGAAAAGTGATATTCTTGTTTCGTAAATTATTAACGGTTTTTGCTGTGAGGACGTATAATCAAATTATCACAAAAAAGGAGCGAGTGATTATGAAAAAGCATTTTACCGTTGCGGTTATTGGCGCAGGCGGCAGAGGCAGCGTCTATACCGAGCTGATGCACAACAAAGAGGAGTTTACCATTGTTGCTGCTTGCGACGTAATTCCTAAGAAGCTGGAAAACCTGAAAAATATTGTGGACATTAAGGATGAGGCGCTTTTTACAGATGAAGAGGAATTCTTCCGGGAAAAGCGTGCCGATGTTCTGGTGATTGCCACCTGCGACTCTGACCACGTGCGGCAGTGTGTCCGGGCAATGAAGCTGGGCTACGACGTGCTTTTGGAAAAGCCCATCAGTGATTCCCGGGAAGAGATTCAGGAGCTTCTTGCGGTGCAAAAGGAAACGGGCAGAAAGGTGGTTGTCTGCCACGTATTGCGGTATACCCTGGCAATCAAAAAGCTGGAGGAACTGATTGCAGAGGGTGTTCTTGGCAAGCTGATTGCGATAGACCATCTGGAGCGTGTGGGTTTCTGGCATCAGGCCCAGGCATATGTCCGCATCCAGAAGATGTACAGCGATACCCAGCACCCCACGATCCTTGCCAAGTGCTGTCATGACCTGGACCTTATCCAGCACTTCGCCGGCGCCCGCTGCAAGACCGTTTCTTCCGTAGGCGGATTAACACACTTCCGCCCGGAAAACGCCCCGGAAGGCGCCACACAGCGCTGTGTGGACTGCCCCCACATTGACACCTGCTGCTACAGCGCCAAGAGAGTTTACATCGATATGTGGAAGCAAAGAGGCTGCCCCAAGTTCAGTTGGCCCTGGTATAAGGTTTCCCTGACCAACCCCAACACCGAGGAAAATCTCTATGAGGGCATTCGGAATACTGTTTTCGGCGAGTGCGTCTATAAATGCGGCGTGGAAACCAATCCCCACGTTGTGGATAACCAAATGGTGCAGATGGAATTTGAAAACGGCGTCCGGGCAAACCTGAAAATGCTGTTTGCAGCTGCCAGCGGCAGACGAATTAACTTCTTCGGCACCGAGGGCGAAATCGTTTATGACGAGCGCGTGGGTACCATTGAGGTAAGACCCTACTTTAAGGAAACAGAAATTTTCGAAATCAAGACCCTGAACGTACAGGGCTGGGGTCACGGCGGCGGCGACTTCGGCTTGATTGAATCGTTGTATTCCATTCTCACCGGAGAAGCTACCGACTATACTTCCCTGGCAGAGTCCCTGGAAAGCCACCTGATGGGTGTTGCAGCGGAAGAATCTCGTCTGGACGGCGGCAAAGCCGTACTTGTGCATCCGTAAAGGAGAAATACGTTTAGGAGGTCGGATAATGAACGATCTTATTGTCAAGGCACAACAGTTGTCAAAGGATTTTATTACCAACGAAACGGAATATATGCTTGGCTTTGTGGAGGCGGAGCAATCGAATCCCCTTACAAGAAGCCTAAGTGCAGATTATATTGCCGACACAAAAAAGGGTATCAGCACCCTGATAGCGGCAGACAGAGCAATTACCGCTGTATTTGAACAAACAATACGCAATGCGCACTTTGATACATTCTGTGATGGGGTTTACAATTGCCTTTTGTCCAAGGGGAAAATTGTCGTTTCAGGCTGCGGCGCAACCGGCAGACTTGCCATGCGGGTTGAAGCCTCCTGGAGAAAAAGAATGCAGGGAACAGCCTATGAAAGCTCTGTTATTTCCTTGATGACCGGCGGCGATTATGCGCTTATTCGTGCCGTTGAGAGCTTTGAGGACTATATCCAGCTTGGCAGGATGCAGGCCCGGGAGCTTTCTCTTAAGAAAAACGACCTTCTTATTGGCGTCACAGCAACAGGAGAGACCACCTCGATTTTGGGCACTGCGGTGCAGGCGCTGGAAGATGGCGCTGACGTTTATATGGTTGTTTGCACAAGACCGGAAAGCGTCCTGGGAAAGCTGCAAAGAGTGGATGACGTTTACACCCACAAAAATTGCAGAAGTTTGTATATTCCCTGCGGCGGAATGGCGGTTACAGGCTCCACAAGAATGCAATCCTCCTCTCTGGAGCAGGCGCTGATACTGTCTGCCCTTGAACTGAGTATCAAGCGGCTTTTGGGGCAGGCGGAAGATAAAGAAAAACTTATTGCCGGAATGGTGTCTGCTGTCAATGCGGTTGAAAAGAGTACGGCTTCCCTGACCGCCAATACCGATAAAGAATATCAGCTTTATAAACACAACGGTCACGTTACCTATTTTGCTGACGAATACCTGTTGGATGTTCTTGCCGATACCACGGAGCGTGGACCCACCTTTGCAATGCCACCCTTCCGACCGAATAAAAGAGGGGATTTGCCTCTTTCCTGGGCATTTGTAAAAAATCCTTTTTGCGCCACAGCGGATGCCTGGCAGCGGTGCTTTGCACGCATACCCAGATGTGTGGAAAAAACCGAAAGGGAGTACCTTGCGTTGGGAATTAAACCGGAAGATATTCAAAAAATTCCGGATATCAGTAAAAAGGCGCTCTATGAATTTGAAATCGGTTGCGAAGCGGATGAGGAACGTGAGCAGGGCGAAAGTCTGGCAATGTGGATATCCGATGATGACGCACCGAAGGAATTTGAAGCGCTGGCAAAAAATTATAAAGCAACCAGCAGCTTGCTTCTCCAAAAAGGCGATATTGTCGAAACCGAGCTGGAGATTTTCAGCCATCTTGCAATGAAAATGGTTCTGAATATTCTCTCAACCGGTGTCATGGCGAAGATGGGCAAAATTTACGGAAACTATATGATAAGCCTGAAAACCACCAATAAAAAGCTTGTGGACAGAGCTACACGGATTATATCGGATTTGTGCAGCGTAGATTATGAAAGGGCGAATTACGAACTCTTTTTAACCAAGCTGATGCTGGAAAAAGACGGAAAAACCGAATCCGAAGTAAAAGTGACGATCGACAGATTGCTAAAAAAAGCGTAAAAACTGAGGCACACTTCTTTGCGGAAGTGTGCCTCGACCTTTTCTATATGGTTTCCTGTTTGCGGAACTGAGAAGGGGAGCAGCCGCAGTACTTGGAGAAAATTCTGGAAAAGTACAAGGTGTCCTCATACCCGCAAGCCAAGGAAATTTCTCCCACGGACAAATCCGTTTGCAGCAACAACCCCTGAGCCTTGATAATCCGGTTTCGCAAAATGATGTTTTTCGGCGGTGCGCCGTAATGCTTGTTAAAAAGCGCAATGAGCCGGGGCGCTGTATAGCCATACTTTTGCGCCAGTTCATTGATGGAGATATCCTCGCAGAAATGGCTGCAAATATAGTCATAAACCTCCTGCAAAGGACGCCTTCCATTGCCGGGATTCTCGGTGGCGGCATACCACAAGTCCCGTACATAATGGCAGATTTTTTCTTCCGGGTTGTAGGTAAACGCAAAACCCTTTTCCGTCAGGTGGGCAATATCACTTTGTACCCGGGGGTCTGTGCAGTAGACAGGCGCCTCCGGCAAAACGCAAGCCGACGCATCCAGCTTTGCCATCAGCAGGGAAACAGGCCCCAAAGCCTCCCGGAAAAAGGGAACCCCTGGAGGACACAGCACGATAGCGTTTTCCTTGGCAACATACCAGGGGCCGTTTCCGATTTTATACCGGAAAGCGCCGCTTTTCAGGCAGAAAAGTACCGTGTGCCCATAGCTTTCCTGTGGAAAATCAAATTGGGGCTTGCAGTCAAAGTATGCAAAAAAAAGCACCTGTGGGGCAGCATTCTCCGCCATAGCTTGTCCTCCCGAATTACGAAATGGGCGTCACGCAGGAAGCAACCGCTTGCTTCACAATCCGGATTTCTTCCTCGGTAGCTGGCTGGTCAAACTGCGTGAAAATCACATCCTCCGGATTTTTTCCGGTGAGATAGGTTAGCCAAGTCAGGGAAAGGGCATACCGTCCGGCGCTCAGAGAAGCGTGGAAGGTGTCACGCTGCACCTTTTCCATACCCCCGGCAAGACAAGCCTGAAATACCTTGCCGCAGGGAATCAAGCCGTCTGCCTGAATATCCTTAGCAGCCGCAGCATAGGCCTTTTCAATGTCGGCAAACATCTGGGCGCTGGTCTCGTAGCCCCGGACAGTCAAACGGTCTGAGCCGTCCTCATATGCCCAGGTTTGGTGAATCAGGATTTTGCTGTGGGGGCAGTACTTTTTAATATATGCCGCCAGCTCCGTCAGGTAGGGCTGATAGGTAATGGGTTGATAAGAAAAATGACTTGCCTGCTGAACGGTGATATAGTCCCATTCATCGCTTTGCAGCGCCTCTTTAATGCTGACATAAAAGCCGGTGCTGTCTCCGTTAAACTCCATTAAATACTTTTTGGCATCATCCAGGATGTTGTAATAGTGGGTTTTCAGGGAACAGCCACCGATGTAGAGATTTACGGTTTTTAAAACAATGCCGTTTTCTGTTGCCATCCGGTGCAGATACCGGGTAGCGTCCTGAGAAAAGCTGTTACCAATGGCAAGGATTTTCATAATCATACCTCTTTTATAAATTTTGCGATTTCGTCAATATAGTTCTCACTGGCGGGGGATGACGGCGTGCAATAGGAAACGTGCTTGCAGTCCCGCATCAGGACATACCGGATTTTTTCATCAGGATAGCCGTACCGCTTTAAGTACCGCACAAACAGGTCGGTTTGCTCCAGCCGACAGGCCATATCATTGTCTGCCACAAAAATCAGCATATCCGGCTGACCGTCATATTCCTCTACAAAGAACATAGGGGCAGTCTCGTCCAGCAGAATTTTCCGGCTGTCCACGCCACGCTCCTTCAGCACATTGAAATGGGCAGTGGGCTGACCGGCATCAAAGATAAACCCGGCAAAATCTCTGCAGCACAGACCGTGCTTACCTAAATAACGGCTGTCAAAATACAGCATCATAGAAAGATATCCACCGGCACTGCTGCCACCTACAAAAATCTTGTTGCAGCCGCCCAGCTTTTCCGGATGGTTTTTCACCCAGGCAGCGGCTTCGGCGCAGTCCTCAATAAATTCCGGGAATTTTGCGTTGGGATAAAGCCGATAGTTGGCGCAAACCACCGCAATCTGCTCCGCCAGAAGCTGCTCCTTCAAAGGAAAGCTCTTTTCCCCCGCTACAATGCCGCCGCCGTGGAAGTACAAAAATACGCTTTTTACCTCACCCTCCGGAAGAAAAATATCCAGATAGCTTCTGTCGTGGCGGTTTTTGCTGTAGCAGATATCTAATGTGCTTGTCATAAAACGTTCCTTTCACAGTTCTGCGAACCGGAAAATATACCGGTCAGCCTTTGCCTGAAATTCCTCTACAAAGTCCTCTGAGGACTTGTCAAAAATGCCGATGGCAAGCATTCCTGCCTTTTTAGCAGTGGTGACAGCATTTATGTTATCATCCACAAAGGCGCATTCCTGTACTGTGGCACCAAGTCTCCCAGCAGCTTCTGCATAAATCCGGGGGTCAGCCTTGGTGTAGGGGAAATCGTCGCAGCTCCACACATTGTCAAACAAATCGTAAATGCCGACCCGCTGCAGGCACTTATCCAACAGCCTATGGGGGCTGGCGGTGAGGACATTAATGCTGTGTCCCTGGGATTTCAGCTGCAAAAGCTTTTCCTTTACCCCCTCCTTCAGGGGAATGAGCCGGTGATAGGCATCGGTGTTAAACGCAATAATCTCGTCCACAAGGGAATCTGGTGTAGCAGGATAGCCCAGCTTTATCATATACTCGGCAGTACCCCCATAGCCCAGAGGCGTGACGATTTTGATAATGTCCTTGGGGTAGGGAACTCCGGCTTTGTCCAGAAGCTTTATAATCGTCTCGGCAAAGTAGGGCATAGAGTCCACCAGTGTACCGTCAAAGTCAAAAAGATATATCATTTAGGGCGTTTCCTTTCGGTGTTTCTCTGCCTTTGAATATACTACATTTTGCAAATCAAGTCAATAGAAAGCCATTGAGAAATGAGGCCCAATGTGCTATAATTGCATTGAGGTGGTACGATGCAAAAGGAAGCAATTTTAACAGCCACAGAGCGTTTTGCTTGTGCGGCTATGGCAGAAAACGACGCAGCGCACGATGCCCGGCACCTGTACCGGGTGGTGGATATTGCGATGCAGCTGGCAGAAAAATGCGGCGCAGACCTGTTTCGCACCCGGATGCTGGCGCTGCTCCACGAAATGGATGACGATAAGCTCAGCTCCAATTTGGGGCTTGCGGCAGTAGAAACGTTTTTGAAAAAGCAGGGGCTTCCTCAAGAGGAAATAAGCTTTCTGCTTTTGGGTATTCCTTATATTTCTTACCGCAAGCACCCAAAGCTGTCTGCGGATATCCCCTTGGAAATTCGCATCGTTCAGGATGCAGACAGAATAGATGCCATGGGTGCGGTGGGCATTGCCAGAACCTTTGCTTACGGCGGCGCAAAGGGACGTTCCCTGGAGGAAAGCCTTTCCCACTTTGATGAAAAGCTTTTGAAATTGTATGATTTGCTGTCAACCCCGGAGGCAAAGACACTAGCCAAACCCCGGTATGACTTTATAAGAAGCTTTTACGAACAATTCCAAAAGGAAACAAAATAATCAAACAGAAAAACCGGCCTGTGGTTACAACCATAGGCCGGTTTTTGTTTGCTTTTTTTAGACATATATCCGTTAAGTGTCAAATTCAAAATAGTACAGTGTATTTGTGTCCAAATCATATACTGCAACGGAAAAGTTATAAGAATATCTATTGAATAGGTTTGTGTCATCGGACTTATCATCTGCTTTTGATTGGCGGTCAACAAATTTATATACACCGTTAGTAATGGTAGGCCAATGTGCTTCTTCAGCAAGATTATAACCATAGCTCACGCCATCTTTCTCGCCACCATACATAATGATTTGCAAATTTTCTGTAAGGGGAAGTGCTTTCCACTCTTTAATAAGCTCCTTTGCTTGTTCTGTTTCTTCTGAACAGTCCAGGATCAAATAATATGAGCCATCACCAAAAAATCCCTCATGTGTGTCTGTCTCATCAACGACAGTAAACACACTTGTTTTGAAACCAAAATAGTCAGTCTGACCACTGCCTACTGTGCTACAAGAAGTAAAAATCAAGCAAAAAATGATGGTTACTATGATTAGCCTTACATATTTCATAGGAAAACCTCCATTTGCTAAATTTTCTTCTGTTAACCGACGAGGGGACGCCCTGCCTCCCTCTGATGAGGGAGGTGGCAAAATCGGCTCTTCGGAACCGATTTTTGACGGAGGGAGAGAAGACTACCCCTCAGTCAGCCTGTTCGGCTGACAGCTCCCCTGACAAGGGGAGCCTTGGTGCAGTGCAAACTGTTAGAAAAAACAAGTTTTTATAACGCTTCCATATAGGAACGCTTGCTGTCGTCCACGGATGCTTCTGCAGAAATCACCCGGTTGGGGTCTGAAACCTTTTGGTAAACCTGGAAATACCGCAAACCGAATTCATACAGCGCCTTGGCGCTGAAATGCAAATTGTCCGGATTGGCAGGCAGACCGGTTGCCGGCACAAAGCCCATATGGGGATTTTCCTTCGCAATAGCCTCCAGTGCGGCATTTACAAGGTGCCCGGACTGTATGGGGTGCTGCTCTACACCGTCAACCATAGCGGTGTGTTTGGGCAGGAAGTCGCCCAAGCCGCCCACCAGGAAGGGAACCTCCGGCAAATCTAACTCCCGGCGCAGCGTCTGCAAAACCGGCTGGAACCGGTCTGGGTAGGAGCTGGCCAGCTCCTGGGTTTTGGCATCGCCCTCGCCCTGGTGCCACAAAATGCCCACGATGGTAGAGGTTCTCTGGGCCAGCTTGGCGTGAAAAATAGCGTTGTCCAGCAGTAAGCCGCCCGGCTGCCACTGCTCCAGTGTGGTACCGCCATCTGCGCAGCAGATGAGACCGACGTCTACACCGTAGGTGTTGGCATAGGCTTCGGCAAAGCTCTCTGCCAGAGACACCCCGGAAAAGCTTCTGTCCGGGTTAATGGGGCGGAACATCTTCTGCCACCGCCCATTACGCATAATTTTGATATGGCTGTTATCCACCTCTACAGCCTCGTTGAAATAGCCTCTGCCGGCCATGTTAGACTGACCGATGAGCAAAAAAGAATGAATCATCCTAACTCCCTTTCGTGGAGCACAACGCCGTTGCGCTGAAGCTCTGCCTGTAAGCACGTTACATCCAGTGTGTTGAAATCGTCTGTCATAGCCGCTGCCAGACCTGCTGCCTGTCCGGTGACAGCGCAGCAGGGGATTACACGCATAACATCCCACATACTCTCCGTGGAGCAAATACAGCGTCCGGCGCAAATCAGGTTTTTCACCTTGGGAGAATACAGCGCCCGGAAGGGGACCTCATATACAGGACCGCGCTTTTTCCAGTTGCAGACCATACCGATGGAATCCTCGATGTACTTCTTATCATCCTCCAGAGTCATCTCGTACAGACCCACAATTTTCCGTGTCATCCGGATTTGGGGGATGGTGGCAATGGTGCAGGGCATCATAGTGGGGTCTTCTGCACGGTTCTTCTTCAAATCGTTCATTATGGATGCGTGGGAAAGCTGCATTTGTTCAGACAACTCCACACCGTCCAACCCGGTAAAGCGCCGGTTGACCAGATACTGTCCAACACGACCGGGCTTTTTCTCTTCGTCGGGGGTATCGCAGGCACCCAGGCAATGCAGCTTATAGCCTTCTGCGCCAACGCTGTAATACCAGGCGGCAAGGACGTTGCCCTGCTTAAAGGTATCTGTGGGCGCCTCTGCAATGTGTGCGATGTCGCAGTCGCCGGTGGCATCCACAACAGACTTTACACCAATTGCCTGACGACCGGTCTTGTTCTCCACAATCACAGCATCAATTTTGTCTCCTGCCTTGTGGGTGCCCACGGCATAGAAGCCATAGAGAATTTCCACATTTTCCTTTTGCAGCAGCTGCTCTGCCAAAATTGCAAACAGCTGGGCATTGAACTGCACCTCAAACCGGCGGTCGGCGCGGGTACGCTTACTGGGATCATCGCTATCCAGCCAGTTGGCGGGATAGCGGGCTTCGCTGCCCATAGAGCAGGAAAGCCGCAACAGCTCTTCGGCAATGCCAAAGGAAACCTGCCGACCCTCGCCATCGCACAGGGGTAGATAAATGGTTACAAGTCCGGCGGTAGCCAGACCGCCCAGCATATAGGTTTTTTCCAGCAGAATAACCTTTTTTCCTGCCCGGGCGGCAGAAAGGGCAGCGGAAATGCCCGCAAAGCCACCGCCGCAAACCAGTACGTCACACTGCTTGGTTACTTCTGTCTGTAAGTTTTCCAAAATATGCATATAGGTTCCCTCCACAGGTTTTTTCTTAATTATAGCATACCGGTGTAAAAAGTCAACGTAAAACCCTTGAAAAATGCGGTAAACAGGGCTATAATTAAAAAGGAAAGAGGGTGCGAAAACTTGAAATACTGGAAGCATTTTAAGACAGTCACACGGCACCGCTTGCTGGTGCTGCAGGGCTGTTTTCGGGTAGGTCTGTATTGGCAGGGGCTGGTGCACGACCTTTCCAAATACTCTCCCACAGAATTTTGCATTGGCGCGAAATACTATCAGGGTACCCGCAGTCCCAACAATGCAGAGCGAGAGGACAAGGGCTACAGCGAGGCCTGGATGCACCACAAGGGTCGCAACCGCCACCATTATGAGTACTGGACAGATATGAGCCCGGTGACAAAACGCTATGAGGCGGTACCGGTGCCCCGGAAATACCTGGTGGAAATGGTGATGGACCGGCGAGCTGCCTGCAAGGTCTATCAGGGCAAGGATTACACCCCCGGCTCTGCCCTGGCATATCTGGAAAAAAGCCGGGAAAAGGACCTGATGCACCCCAAAACCAAGCAAGAGCTGACCTATATTCTGACAATGCTCCGGGATGAGGGAGAGGAAAAAACCTTCCGCTACTTGAAAAATCACGTCCTGAAAGATAAGCCCTTCCCCTGGGAGGAATGAATAAAACAAAAATTCCCGGATAAGCTAGTCTTATACGGGGAAAACACATAAAATTGGAAAAAAGTTCTTGACTTTTTTCGCTACCTGAGTATAATAAATCACGTGCCTAGCACATAGAGGATTAGTGTAACGGTAGCACACCGGACTCTGACTCCGTTTGCGGGGGTTCGAATCCCTCATCCTCTGCCAGAAAACGACAAGTTTCGACAGAAACTTGTCGTTTTCAGTTATATTCGCCTTACGGCGAGTTATATGCACCTTCGGTGCGTGATATTTGCTTTGCAAGTGATATGCCTGCGGGCGTTAGGGGCGAATATAATATCACGGAAACCGCAGGTTTCAATATCACATTTTGCGCAGCGAAATATATCACTCCGCCGAAGACGGAATATCACTAAAAATCAACTATTTTGTGAGAGTTCAAATTCATACGCAAAAACGGCAAAATTATCATTTTCATAGTCTTTTCTGGCTTTTAGGAGAGGGATTCGAAAGATAAAATCGCAACAGTCCGGGGGACTGTTGCTTGCCGCCATCCAGCTGGCGGCAACACCTTAATTTTCGCCTCTGGCGAAAATGGAACGAATCCCTCATCCTCTGCCA
>JAFXAQ010000049.1 GCA_017516925.1 Oscillospiraceae bacterium
CGCATGGTGCGGAAGTTGGTCAGCATACCGCCCAGCCAACGGGCGTTGACATAGTAACCGCCGCAACGGGCAGCTTCTTCCTTGATAGCGTCCTGTGCCTGCTTCTTGGTGCCGACAAACAGAACGTTGCCGCCGTTGGCGGAAATCTCACGGACGAAGTTGTAAGCCTCTTCCAGCTTCTTAACGGTCTTCTGCAGGTCGATAATGTAGATACCGTTACGCTCCGTGTAGATGTAGGGAGCCATCTTGGGGTTCCAGCGGCGGGTCTGGTGACCGAAGTGAACACCGGCCTCCAGGAGTTGTTTCATAGATACAACACTCATTTTGGTTTCTCCTTTTGTTTTTTCCTCCACCCCGTTCATCTTGCGCCTTCCGCTTTCGCACTAGGGGACGCAATCACCGGGTGTGTGGCATTAAAATACTACGGAAAAATTTCCGTGCTGAACAATTATATAGGAAAGCCTTTTGAAATGCAAGTGTTTTTTTGAAAAAAATCAAAAAATTTCCACCTTTTATAAGGGAAAAAGCGGTTTTCCCCGGGGAACCCGGCATTCTTCCGGTTTTATGTCCACCAAAATGATGTCCGGACCAACCCGCTTGATGCAGTGCCAGGGAATCACGTAATCGTCCCGGGGACCGAAAACGCCAAAATGGCGGCATCGCCCCGGGACGATGATGGCCTGAAGCTTGCCGTCACACAGGTCAATATTGGCATCGCAGACAAAACCCAGCCGTCGACCGTCACACAGGCAGATTACTTCCTTGCAGTGCAAATTGGTAAATCTTGTTGACATACCCACGCCTCCCTTTCCTTAAAGGATATGAAGAGGCGGTAGCGGGTATGCTAGGAGATGCTTTTTCGGAGGGCGCTCAGAGCGCTTTTTTCCAGCCGGGACACCTGTGCCTGGGAAATGCCCACCAGGGCAGCCACCTCCATCTGGGTTTTGCCGCCCACAAACCGCAAAGAGAGGATTTCCTTTTCCCGTTTTCCCAGGGTGCCGAAGGCGGTACGCAGAGCAATGTGCTCCATCCAGTTGTTTTCTGTGTTTTTGGTATCCCGCACCTGGTCCATTACCGTCAAAGGGTCACCACCGTCGGCATACACCGGGTCGTATAAGCTCACCGGGGCGCAGATAGCATCCAGCGCCTGACTGACCTCCTTCAGCGGCAAATCCAGCTCCCTGGAAATCTCCTCCAGAGACGGCTCCCGCCCCAGTGAGGAAAGCAGCGCCTCCTTGCATTGCAAAACCCGGTATGCCACATCCCGTATCGACCGGGACACCCGGATAGGGGAGTTGTCCCGGAGGTACCGCCGTACCTCACCGGCAATCATAGGCACCCCATAAGTGGAAAATTTCACCTGTTTTGTAGGGTCGAAGTTGTTGATGGCCTTCATAAGACCGATACAGCCCACCTGAAACAAATCATCCGGGCTTTCCCCACGCTTGTCAAAGCGCTGAATCACGGAAAGGACAAGGCGAAGGTTTCCCTCGATAAGCTTTTGACGGGCGGCCTCGTCACCCTCCTTGGCGCGACGTAAAAGCGCATCCATTTCCACCTGGGGCAGTACCTTTAATTTGGCGGTGCTCACACCGCTGACG
Organism: Oscillospiraceae bacterium; assembly: GCA_017516925.1. Classification (GTDB taxonomy): domain Bacteria; phylum Bacillota; class Clostridia; order Oscillospirales; family Oscillospiraceae; genus Faecousia. Next base: position 1,602 of record JAFXAQ010000049.1, read on the forward strand.
TTGACTTTTCCCTGCATGGTGTTCCTCCCGATTCGTAATAGCATCATTATTTGCAGAAGGGGGATTTTTCATACAAAGAGAAAATTTGTGAATATTACACAAAAATTTGGCGGCGGTTCGGGGACACCAACCCCATAAATCAGACGGCAAGCAAAATACTTCTAACTTTTTCTAGGAATTTGCGCAAAATCCCTAAGGGAAAATAATGGCAACATAACACGAAAAAGGTGGGTTATTTTCCCGGTTATGCAAGCCGGTATGCAAGGGGTTCGGCAGGGGAAATCCCGGGTAAAACCGAAAAAATCCGGTGATTCGGTGCAAGTTTTCCACATTATCCACAGAGTTTTCCACAACGGGGACCCATAAACCGGGTTATGCATTTTGGTTAACATAAAATTATTTGACAAGCCTCGACAGTTTTCCCACTTTTTCTTCTTGTAGCACAATGACAAGAGGAAAAAATACCACAGAAAAAAAGCACTTGACAGGATTTTTTTCACAGGTTTTTCCCTGCAAAAACGGAAAAAACGGAAAAAAATAAAAAAAGGTATTGATTTTATTGAAAAACCACGCTATAATTGGTACTTGTGTAAAAGAATGCAGAACAGGAGGTGTAACTATGCCCAACATTAAGTCCTCTAAGAAGGATGTCATCCGTTCCAAGATTGCTTACGAGAAGAACAAGGCTGACAAGTCCGAGATGAAGACCGTCATCAAGAAGTACGAGGCGGCTCTGGAAGCCGGCGACCGCGCTGCTGCTGAGGTTGCCTATAAGGACGCTGTCGTTATCGTGGACAAGGCTGTGACGAAGGGTATTCTGCACAAGAATACTGCTGCCCGGAAGAAGAGCAGCATGACCCTGCGGCTGAACAAGCTGGCCTAAGTTTTAGAAGCTTCTCTGAAAATATCTCCTTTCGGGTTTGACCTGAAAGGAGTTTTTTCATTTTGCACTTTGCACTTTGCATTTTGCATTTATATGGTATAATAAAGGTACAGAACAAAAAGAGGGGGTGCGATTATGGCAAAGCTGACCGATCCGGTGACAATGCTCAAGGGTGTGGGACCGACCAAGGCAAAGCAATTTGCGGCATTGAATATTTTTACCCTGGGTGACCTGATTTGCCATTTCCCCAGAGGCTATGAGGACAGAACGAAGCTTGTGACCATTGACAAGCTCCAGCCGGATGTACCTGCCTGCTTCAAGGCGATGGTGATGTCGGCCCCCAGAACCGCCCATATCCGCAAGGGTCTGGATGTGACGAAAATTACCGTGGCGGATGCAACCGCCCGGCTGAACATCACGTTTTTTAACCAAAAGTATTCTGCCGAGCAGCTGCAATACGGCACAGAATATATTTTCTACGGCGCAGTTTCCGGAGATTTTATCGGCTACAATATGACAAATCCCGCCTTTGAGGCGGTGACCTCCACCCCTGTTACCACCCGCCGGGTGCTGCCGGTTTATCCGCTGACCGCAGGCTTAAGCAACGGGGCAATGCTGAAGGCTGTGCGGCAGGCGCTTGCCATCTGCCCGGTACCGGAGGAGATTATTCCGGAAAGCATCCGGAGGCAATACGGCATTTTGCCGGCAGAGCGTGCTTATTATGCCATTCACGAGCCTGCTTCCATGCAGGATGCGGAGCTTGCGAAAAAACGGCTGATTTTTGAGGAATTTTTCGTATTCTCCGCCGGGCTTTCCCTGATGCGGGCGGCCCGGGCAGGCAAGCAGGTTCCTGCGTATTCCAAGCTGGACTTAACACCGTTTTACAAGGCGCTGCCCTTTCTCTTGACGGCTGCCCAAAATCGGGCAATTTCTGAAATTGCCGAGGATTTACAAAAAGGCGTACCGATGAACCGACTGGTGCAGGGCGACGTGGGCAGCGGCAAGACCATGGTGGCGGCAGCTGCGGCATATCTTGCTGTTTCCAACGGCAAGCAGGCGGCATTGATGGCGCCTACGGAAATTCTGGCGGAGCAGCACCACCATTCTCTGTCCAGGCTTTTTGCACCTTTGGGGCTGCGTGTGTGTCTGCTCACCGGTGGACTTACCCAAAAGCAGAAAAAGACCTTGCGGGAGGAAATTGCTGCCGGACAGTGGGATTTGGTGATTGGTACCCATGCGCTGGTGACAGACAGCACCCGGTTTGCGGACCTGGGACTGGTGATTGCCGACGAGCAGCACCGATTCGGCGTTGCCCAGCGCTCCAAGCTGTCCGAAAAGGGACTTGATGTCCATGTGCTGGTGATGTCCGCAACCCCCATTCCCCGAACCCTGGCGCTGATTATGTACGGGGACCTGGAGGTTTCTGTTTTGGATGAGCTGCCCCCCGGACGGCAGCAGACCCAGACGTTTTTGGTAAATGAAGATTACCGGGCGCGGCTTAACGGCTTTATCCGCAAGCAGGCACAGGAAAATCACCAATGCTTTGTGGTGTGCCCGGCGGTGGAGGAAAATGGGGAGCTGGACTTAAAATCTGCCACGGTCTGGGCAGAAACCCTGCAGAAAACCGTGTTTCCGGATTTGCGGGTTGCGCTGCTGCACGGACAGATGAAGGGCAGCGAAAAAGAGGCAATTATGGAATCCTTTGCCAAAAATGAGGCAGATGTATTGGTGGCGACCACCGTTATTGAGGTGGGTGTGGATGTACCCAATGCGACCTTGATGGTGGTGGAGGATGCGGACCGGTTCGGCCTTTCCCAGCTGCATCAGCTGCGTGGACGTGTGGGCAGAGGAAATGCCCAAAGCTACTGCGTGCTGGTGTCCCAGACAAAAAATGCCGAGACAAGGGCGCGGCTGAAGGCCCTGTGCAGCACTACCGACGGCTTTAAAATTGCCGAGGAGGATTTGCGCTTACGGGGTCCCGGCGACTTTTTCGGCGCCCGGCAGTCGGGCTTGCCGGTGTTCCGGGTGGCGAACTTAAGCTGTGACTTGCAGACCTTACAGCAGGCGCAGCAGGCATCCAAGGATTGGATTGAGCAGGAAGGCACCGCCCAAACCCCGGAGAGCATCGCCCTTCGCAGCCGAATTAAGGTACTCTTTGACCGGGCGCAGGGCACGATGAATTAGGCAAAAACCAAAAAAATGCAAAAAATAGGTTGTATCTTTCCTGAAAATGATGTAAAATAATAAACTGAGAAAGCCTGAATTTTTGCGAGGCGAGATTTTTTGGAGGACAACAAATGAAGAAACCCATTGTTTTAGTGGTTATGGACGGCGTTGGCAAAGGCGATGGCGGCAGCGGTGATGCTGTGGCTATGGCAAAAACCCCCACGCTGGATAAATTGCTCAGCACCTGCCCCCATACTTACCTGAAGGCCCACGGCACAGCAGTCGGCCTGCCCTCAGATGAGGATATGGGTAACTCTGAGGTAGGTCACAATGCCCTTGGCTGCGGTCAGGTGTACTCCCAGGGCGCTAAGCTGGTAGGTGAGTCTATCGAAAACGGCACGCTGTTTGCGTCCCAGACCTGGAAGGATTTGGTGGAAAACGCTTTGACCGGAAAAGCAATGCACTTTTTGGGCTTGCTGTCTGACGGCAATGTGCACTCCAACATCAGCCACCTGATTGCCCTGCTTAAGGGCGCCAAGACGGCCGGTGTCCAAAAGGCTTACTGCCACATTTTGCTGGACGGTCGGGATGTACCTGCCACCTCTGCGCTGGAATACGTGGGTCAGCTGGAAGCGGTGCTTGCGGAATTAAGCGAGGAGGGCTTTGATTATGCCATTGCCTCCGGTGGTGGTCGTATGCAGATCACCATGGACCGGTACGAGGCAAACTGGGGCATGGTAGAGGCCGGCTGGCGCACCCATGTACAGGGTCAGGGCCGTCAGTTTGCATCCGCTGCCCAGGCGATTGAAACCTACCGGGCGGAAACAGGCTGCATTGACCAGGATTTGCCTGCTTTCGTGGTGGCAAGAGACGGTGCGCCTGTGGCAAAAATTCAAAACGGCGACAGCGTTGTGCTGTTTAATTTCCGGGGTGACCGGGCGCAGGAAATCTCCCTGGCATTTGACCGGAAGGACTTTGATAAATTTGACCGGGGCGACTACACCGGCGTGAAATTTGCCGGAATGCTCCAGTATGACGGCGACCTGAATATTCCTGAAAACTATCTGGTGCAGCCGCCGGTAATTCAGAATACGCTCACGGAGGTTTTGTGTCAGGCAGGCATTACCGAGTTTGCGGTATCCGAGACCCAGAAGTACGGTCACGTGACCTATTTCTGGAACGGCAACCGTTCCGGTAAGGTGGATGAAAGCCTGGAGGAGTACGTGGAAATCCCCTCGGATGTGGTACCCTTTGAGCAGGCGCCTGCAATGAAGTGCGTTGAGGTTACCGAGGTTCTTGTGGAGGCAATGAAGAGCAAGAAATTCGGCTTCCTGCGCTGCAACTACCCCAACGGCGATATGGTGGGACATACCGGTGCGATGGCAGCGGTAATTACCTCTATGGAGGCGATGGATGCCTGTTTGCAGAAGGTGCTGGATACTGCTGATGCGTGCGGCTATACAGTGCTCTTTACGGCAGACCACGGCAATGCCGACCAGATGACCGAGGAGAAAAAGGGCAAGGTATCTGTGCGGACCGCCCACTCTTTGAATCCGGTTCCCTTTATCATTTACGACAAGGATAATGACTGGAAGCTGCGTGACGGCAGCTACGGTCTTGCCAACGTTGCGCCCACTGTGGTAAAAATGATGGGTCTGACAGCACCTTCCTGCTGGGAAGACAGTATGATTTAATAGGAGGTACGAGTATGGTATGTCACGAGAATGAGAACGGAAATGTTTGCGTATCTACAAGCGTGTATACGGATATTGCCGGTACTGCGGCCAGCAACTGCTTCGGCGTAAAGGGTATGGCTGCCCGGTCTGTTTCTGACGGTGTTTACCATTTGCTTCGCAAGGAGTCTATGGCAAAGGGTGTCCGGGTGGAATTTCACGAAGACGGAACCATTTCCATCGACCTGCATATCATTGTGGATACCGGTGTAAACCTGGGTGCCGTGGGTGCTTCCATTATTTCTGAGGTGCGCTATGTGGTAACCAAGAGCACAGGCACCGAAGTCAAAGCAGTGAATGTGTTTATCGATTCGATGATGTGATTTTAGGAGGATAAGCCTTTGAGACAGACAGTGAAAGGCGCAGAATTTCGCCGTATGGCGATTAGTGCGGCCGCCTCAGTTGAGATTCATAAGCAGGAGCTCAATGACTTAAACGTGTTCCCGGTGCCCGACGGCGATACCGGCACCAATATGTCTATGACCATCAATGCCGCAGCGGGGGATTTGCGCAAGGCGGAGGACCCCACCCTGGAAAAGGCGGCTGCCATTACCGCTTCTGCCATGCTCCGGGGCGCCAGAGGCAACTCCGGTGTGATTTTGTCCCTGCTGTTCCGGGGAATTTCCCGGCGGCTGAAGGGCTGCGAGGTCTGTGACGGTGTGCTTTGGGCTGCGGCTCTGCAGGAGGGTGTGGATGCTGCCTACAAGGCGGTTATGAAGCCTGCCGAGGGCACTATTTTGACCGTGGCGCGGCTGGCAGCAGCGGCGGCAACCAAGGCAGCCCAGGAGAACAACCATATTGAGTTTGTGCAGGAAGCTGCCGTGGAAGAGGCAAAGGTTGCCCTGGCAGATACCATCAACCAGAATCCGGTGCTGAAAAAGGCCGGTGTGGTGGATGCCGGCGGTAAGGGCTGGCTGTTTGTCATGGAAGCGATGCTCAGCTCCATCCGGGGTGAGGATGTGGTCATTCCTGAGGGCTACGTGGCGCAGGATGCCAAGGAGCAGGCTGTTTTTGGGGATATTTCCGACGAAGAAATTACCTTTACCTACTGCACAGAGTTTATTATCAACCGGGAAAATGACAAGGACCCGGAAGCGCTCCGGGCATTTTTGGACAGCCTTGGCGACAGCCTGGTGCTGGTGGACGATGACGAGATTATCAAGGTGCACGTTCATACCAACGACCCGGGCAAAGCGCTGCATGAGGCGATTGACTACGGCTCCTTTGTGACAGTGAAGATTGAGAATATGCGCCTGCAGCACACCGAAAAGGTGATGAGCGAGCAGGAGCTGGCGCCGAAGATTGCCGAGCCGGAAAAGCAGTTCGGTGTGGTGGCGGTTTGCGCCGGTGACGGACTGGCGGATGTGTTCCAGAATTTGGGCGTGGACGGCATTATTTCCGGCGGTCAGACCATGAATCCCTCCACCCAGGACATCCTGGAGGTGGTCAATACCGTGCCTGCGGAAACGGTGTACGTTCTGCCCAACAATAAGAACATCATTATGGCAGCCGAGCAGGTGGATGCCCTGACCCCCAAGCACGTGGTGGTGATTCCCAGCAAGACGGTGCCCCAGGGTATTACCGCAATGCTCAGCTTCAACCCGGAGGGAGAAGAGGAAGAAAACACCCAGGCGCTGACCGAGGCGCTGTCCACGGTGGATACCATGCAAATTACCTATGCCGCCCGAAATTCCGATTTTGACGGCCATGACATCCACGAAGGTGACTATCTGGCGATTTACGGCAGCAGTCTTTTTGGTACCAACAAGGACATCAAGGTGCTGCTGAAGGCGCTGGCGGAAAAAATCCGGGATGCAGGCAAGGACTACATCACCATTTACTACGGTGAGGATATTCAGGAAAAGCACGCCCAGAAGGCAGCGGATATGTTCCAGGAAATCTGTCAGGATGCAGAGGTGAATCTGCTCCGGGGCGGACAGCCTGTGTACTATTACCTGATTTCTGCAGAATAAGGATACAGGCGTACTGCAAGCAATTTACTTGCAGTACGTTCTGCTTTTAGAATTAAAAATGGAAAGTTGAAAATTGAAAATGCTTGTGTCGTCTTTGGCGACCATTAAAATCATTTGCAAAGCCAATGCTATAATTTTCAATTCTCCATTTGGGAAGGGGGGCAATCTGTGAAGAAACTTTGGGATAAAATCAAGCGGTTTGCTTTGTATGTTTTTAATTTGAATATTCCGGGGTATGCGTCTCAGGCAAGCTTCTTTGTTGCCCTTTCTGTGTTTCCGGCGCTGGTGCTGCTGATGAGCCTTGTGCGGTATGTGGGTCTGGAGGCGGAAAGCCTGACGGAGCTGCTCCACGGCGTGCTGCCCACTGCCCTGATGCCTGCGGCCCAAAGGCTGATTATGAATACCTATCAGGGCACCACCAAAATGGTGGTTTCCCTGTCGGCAATTACGGCGCTGTGGTCAGCAAGCCGGGGTATTCACGGCATTGTGACGGGTCTGAACAGCATTTATGAGGTCCGGGAGAGCAGAGGCTATGTAAAAACCCGGCTTTTGAGCGTGGTATACACCTTTGTTTTTTTGCTGGTGCTGGTGTTGACCCTGGTGCTCCATGTGTTTGGTACGACAATTCTTGGCTTGCTGCCCTTTGGGGAAAGCCCGCTGTTTCGTTTTTTGGAGGGCGTGGTGGATTTGCGGTTTTTTCTGCTGCTGTTCATTCAAACTGCGCTTTTCTGCGGGATGTTTATGATGCTGCCTAACAAACGCAACCGTTTTGCCGATTCCTTTCCCGGCGCAGTGTTTGCCTCTATCGGCTGGCTGTCCTTTTCCGACCTGTTTTCCATTTATGTGGAGAATTTTACAGAGCTTTCCGTGGTGTACGGCTCGGTGTACGCAGTAGCGCTGAGTATGCTGTGGTTATACTGCTGTATGAGCATTGTGTTTTACGGCGGTGCCCTGAACCATTATTTAACAGATCATAAAAAGTAATTCATTGTTTGTTCATAAGGGTGTGCTATATGTTTGGATATGTGATGGCAAGTCTGCCGGAATTGGATAAGCAGCAGAAAAAACGCTACAGCAGCGTTTACTGTGGCATTTGCCGTGGTATCCGGGACGGCGCCTGCAATGCTGCCCGGTTGGGGCTGAGCTACGATATGGCATTTCTGGCGCTGCTGCTGATGAGCCTGTATGAACCCCGGGACCGGGAAATAAGGCATGCCTGCGCACTGCACCCGATGCGAAAAGCGGTGGAAAATGAATACATCCAATATGCCGCAGATATGAATGTGCTGCTTTTATACTACAAGTGCCTGGATGACATTGCAGACGAGAACAAGCTGACTGCCAAGGGTCTGGCAGCGGTGCTTGCATCCTCGGCGCAGCAGCTGGAGGCAAAATATCCCCGGCAAAGCAGTGTGGTGAAGACCTCCCTTGAGGAATTGTCAGGTCTGGAAAAGGAAAATTGTCCGGAGCCTGACAAGGCAGCCGGTTGCTTTGGGCGGCTTTTGGGAGAAATTCTGGTATACCGGCAGGACCACTGGGAAGAAACCCTGCGTCAGCTGGGGTATGCTCTGGGCAGATATATTTATCTGGCAGATGCGGCAGTGGACTATAAAAAAGATAAGAAGCGGGGCCGGTATAATCCCTTTGTGGCGCAGGGCGCAGAGGAATGTGACTTTGAAGCGCTTCTGGTGCTGGCGATGAGCCGCTGTGTGAAGTTTTATGAGCATCTGCCCCTGGTGCAGGATAAGGAAATACTGGATAATATTTTGTATAGCGGTGTGTGGCTTGCGTACCGCAGGAGGCAAAAATGACAAAGGACCCCTATCAGGTGCTGGGCATCAGCCCCGGCGCCTCGGATGCGGAAATTAAGAAGGCATACCGGCGGTTGGCTATGAAGTATCACCCGGACAGAAATCCCGGGGATGCGGAGGCTGCCCGGAAAATGCAGGAAATTAACGCAGCCTATGAGCAAATCAAGGACCCGGAGGCATACAACCGACAAAGCCAGGGCGGCGCCGGCTACGGCTATGACCCCTTTGGCAGAACCTGGCAGCAGACCGGTTCTTCCGACCAATACATCCGGGCGGCAGAGCAATATATTCGCTTTGGCAGGTACCGGGAGGCGCTGAATTTGCTGAACAATATGCCCCAGAAAAATGCCCGGTGGTATTATTTGTCCGCCCTTGCCAATGACGGTATGGGCAATCAGGTAACAGCGCTGGAGCACATTCGCCGGGCGGTGAGTATGGAGCCGGATAATTATCAGTATTTGCAGACGTTGGAGGATATCCAAAACGGCGGCGCTGCCTATCGCCGGCAGGCAGGAGCGTTCCGGGGCTTCCAGACCCGGGGCGGCTTGTGGGAGCTGTGCCTTTGCTGGCTGGGTCAGCTTTTCTGCTGCCGCGGAATCTATTGCTGTTGACAAAAGAACCCGGAAGTCTTATAATAACCATGACAAATGAATACCGTTTCCGTGGCAGGCTGGGCGTGCAGCCCTTTCTGCTGAACAAGATAATTGGGTGCAATTCCCAAACGGTACCGCCGCTGTAAGTGTGAACTGTCAGGTTCCTTGGTGAAAACCGGTCACTGGAGTGTTCTCCGGGAAGGCTGAACCTGAGAAAAAGGCTGCAACCCCTTTTTCTATGCACAAGTCAGAAGACCTACGGAAACAGGCTTTCTCCGCTTTTTGCGTGTATACGAAAAGTGTGATTTGTCGCAGAAAAACGGCTGCGTCACGAAGCTTCGTGGCGCAGCCGTATCTTATTTTCAGGAGGATTTTTATGAAAAAACTGTTCGCAATTATTTTGGCGCTGATCCTGGCGCTGTCCCTGTGCGCCTGCAACGCAAAGCCCGCAGAAACCACCGCAGCTGCCACAGAAGCGCTGAAAAGCTTCACGGTGACAGTCATCCACGCAGACGAAACAGAAAAAGTGTTCACCTATGAAACCGGTGAAAAAATACTCGGTGACTTTCTGGAAGCGGAAGGTTTGATCGAATCTGAGGGCGCAGATGACGGAATGTTCCACACGGTAGACGGTGAAAAGGCAGACTGGAATGAGAATCAAAGCTACTGGAGTTTGTATATCGGTGAAGAATACGCGATGACCGGCATTTATGCCACCGACATTACTGACGGCGGCAGCTATAAGCTGGTGTATACCCTTGGGTAAGCTGACATTGCGGCAAATTGCTCTGTTTGGTGTTTTGGGGGCATTGACCTTCGGCGCCAAGGTTGCCATGAGTGGTTTGCCGAATATTGAGCCGGTTTCTCTGATGGTGATGCTGTTTGCGGTGGTATTCGGCTGGAAAGCTTTGTACCCCATCTATCTGTATGTGCTGATGGAAATTCTTCTGTACGGCATCAGCTTCTGGAACATCAACTACCTGTACATCTGGACAATTCTGGCGGCAGCTGCGATTCTGATGAAAAAATTAAGGCACCCGCTGTGGTGGGCAGCTCTGTCCGGATTATTTGGCTTGGCCTTTGGGCTTCTGTGCAGTCCGGTGTATATGGTGGCAATGAAAAGCTTCTCCTACGGTATTCGTTGGTGGATCACGGGGCTTCCCTTCGATATCACCCACGCTGTGGGAAATGCGGCCATTGCGCTGTTTTTGTTCGTACCGCTGAGAAACCTGCTGGAAAAATTATATTGCAAACTATGAAAACCGGGTGCAATGCACCCGGTTTTCCGTCTGTCAAAAAAGCATTTTTTGACAGACGGACAGAGGTCAAAGAAGCGCCAAAGACAAGCAACTCGAACCTGTAGGCGTACATCGGTACGGTAAGGTTCGAGTTGCGTAGTAAGTCAAAACACCTTGCGATAGCAAGGTGTTTTAGCAAACGGATTGCC
>JAFXAQ010000050.1 GCA_017516925.1 Oscillospiraceae bacterium
CGCAGAGCCACCACGCCGTGGAGCTCCAGAGGGACCAAAATGCCAATGCCATTTGCACCGCCAATTTTGTTCAGCTCCAAAATGATGTCCTTTGCGCTCATCTTCTGGTCATTCAGGGCAACAGGAATTCCCTTCTCGAAATCCAGGGTGATGTACGTGGGCACATCGGGAGCCTGCAGGGGAGAAACGCCCATTTCCAAAAAGCCGGGCTTTTCGTACTGGGGCTCGTTACCGGTGTCCTCCAGGTCCAGACCCTCATGACTCAGGTGCCACAGGTTCTTATCCTTGGAGTAGTTGGTCTCCCGGGTGATTTTCAGGGGAATGTTGTGCGCCTCTGCATACTCAATTTCCTCTTCCCGGGATTTGATGTCCCACTCACGCCAGGGGGCGATGATGGGCATCTTGGGTGCGAAGTGCTTGACTGCCAGCTCGAAACGAACCTGGTCGTTACCCTTGCCGGTACAGCCGTGAGCGATGGCATCTGCCCCTTCCTTCAGGGCGATTTCCACCAGACCCTTTGCAATCACAGGACGTGCGTGGCTGGTACCCAGCAGGTACTCCTCATACACAGCGCCGGCCTTGACGCAGGGCATAATAAAATCGTCTACATACTCCTCAGTCAGGTCCAGCACATACAGCTTGGAAGCGCCGGTCTTCAGCGCCTTTTCTTCCAGACCCTCCAGTTCGTCCGCCTGACCCACATTACCAGCCACTGCGATAACCTCGCAGTTATTGTAATTTTCCTTCAGCCAGGGGATGATAATGGAAGTGTCCAGACCGCCGGAGTAGGCTAAGACAACTTTTTTGATGTTTTCTTTGTTCATTTTGGATTGCCTCCTAGAAGTGATGTTCAATATGCACCCAATTATACACCCGCACTCCAGTGTTGTCAAGGGGTGATTGCATAAATATTCATAAAATTTTTGTAATATACATAAATTTATGCATAAACGCATAAAAATATTACCAGCGGACATAAACGCCCTGCACCGGTTGGTGCAGGGCGTTTTGTTATCGAAGCATCCAGTGTTCCTGGCTCATAATGGGACGGATGTCAATCAGGTCCAGTTGCGGTTCGTCGGTGTTTTCAATGTAGTTAGCGATGTCAGCAAACATCTGCATCCACACAGATTGATTACGCAGACCGGCGCCCCGGGCTTCCCACAGGGTCTTGGACTTTTCAAATTCCGTCATCAGCGCCAGCCGGGCATTCTGCCGTGCCCTTGCAATAGGCGCAATGTCCTTCTGGTTACCGGACTGGGTCAGGTCATAAATCTCAAACAGCGCCAAAGCGTCCTCGGCTATGACCAGATAATTATGCACCTCGTAAGCCATCCGGTCTGCCATTGCCTTATCACAGCCGGCGGTATTGGCAGCCTTCCGGAAAATTGCCAGAGCTTCCTTTGCCATAGCGGCAACAGAATGCAGGTTCCGGGTGTCGGGATATCGGTAGGTCAGCAGGTGCTCCATCAGACAACCGGGGAAGCGGCGGGGATAGCAGTCCCGGATGTTGGAGAAATAGCAATGGGTGTAGTAGGACAGGTGGTTGCGGAGCATATCGTAGTTGGAGATAGTGGAGTTTTCCGGATTCTCCTTATCCAGCTTCTGGGGGCTCTCCTCGGTGATCCAGTCGATCAGATTGTAAGCGTGGAGTGCTTCTTTGTACAAGGGGGCAAAATGCCGCTTGACGTAGCGCGCAGTTACGTCGCCCACTGTGCCTGTGCCTTGGTAGTTCCAGCAATAATCGCTGGCACAATCGTGAATCCGGTCATAGGACTTGCTCCACATCGCATATACCAAAACACCTTCGCCCTGTGGGGCGCAGTGGTTGCTTTCTGCCTGCAGCTGCACATTGCGCATAGGGTTGGTAAGCAAGCTCCAAATATAGTAGCCGTTCCAGGGGGCGGTTACCACACGCAGCGGATAGTCCTTGGGGGCAACTTTGTCGGTGCCTTCAAATTTGACCCGCTGATCCAGATAGTTCCACCAGTGCAGAAGAATGTTTTCCTCCAGACCAGCCTGCTTGATCGCATTCTGGAACTGCTCTCCAATAAAGCGCATCTGCTTGTTTTCCCGGGTGACCATATCTCCGTACATTACGATGGTGGTCATACCCCTGTTTTTCAGATAGGTAGCCAGCTTCAAGGTGTGGTTGATGAAAATATCGCCCCGATCCTGATCCCGGCACTTTTCACACTGACACCAGGGGGAGTGGACCTTGTAGGGGTCCTCCGGGTCCACACCCGGCTCGTCGAACACTTCGTCCAGACCAATGGAAAAGGTATGAATATCGTTGGGCAGCAGATATTCGTCAATCAGCTGGTCATAAATGGAGAACAGCAGCTTGTAGGTTTCTTCGGAAGAGGTACAGAAACCGGTCTTGCTGCGCACACCATCTGCATCCACCGGCGCTGTTTCCGGGAATTTGGTGGGCAGCAGAATGTTGTGACCCAGGGAATTGAACAGGGGATAAACGGTCACACCACGCTGTTTGCCGTAAGCAACCAGCTCGCCAAAGAAATTATCCCGGTAAATGGGGGGCAGGGTTTCGTAGTTGTACCACTTATTCTCTGTGGGAGAATAGTACTTTATGGTCTGGGGTGTTTCCAGCAGGGGATAGTCTTTCAAAGGCAGGTACAGATACCAGGGCACTTTCTTGTCGTACTGCATTTTCCAGCAGCCGTACAGACAAATTTGCAGGTGGTTGTATTTTTTGTCTGCCAGATCGTCAATCATATCCAGCCAGTCCTGCTTTTCCATTACGTTGGAGCCGTAGCGGCATTCTTCCATAAAGCCACGGAAAGGACTGTCCGGCCAATCCAATACTTCCACGGCAGGAATTTGTGCGCCCAGGCAGTCAAAAACGCAAATCTGCAACAAAGAGCCCACACCGTAGAAAAGACCGCTTTCACCGAAACCGGTGACGGTGATGCCCTTGGAGGTAACCTTCAGCCGATAGCCTTCCTCCGGGCGCTTCATCTTCTTAGGCGCTTCGTCGGACAGCTCCAGAGTGATGGCAATGCCACCCTCGGCAAAGCAGTCCGCACCGCAGTGGTGCTGCAAAAAGGCTACCAGCTTATCCTTGGCGGTTTTCACAGGACCGCACTCTGCCTTCGGGGCGGTCAGGGTGAATTTGCTGGTGGGCAGGATTTTCAAATCCTTGCCACGACCTGCCTTGACCTGCTGGGGAACAGGCTGAATTAGAAATTTTATGTCTTCTGCAGTGTACATAGCAGATACCTCCGAAATTTGAATTACCGAAGCATCCAGTGTTCCTGGCTCATAATGGGACGGATGTCAATCAGGTCCAGCTGAGGTTCGTCGGTATTTTCGATGTAGTTGGCGATATCTGCAAACATCTGCATCCACACAGACTGATTCCGCAGACCGGCGCCCCGGGCTTCCCACAGGGTCTTGACCTTTTGGAATTCTGTCATCAGTGCCAGCCGGGCATTCTGCCGGGCTCTTGCGATGGGGGCGATTTCCTTCTGGTCACCGGCTTGGGTCAGGTCGTAAATTTCAAACAGCGCCAAAGCGTCCTCCGCCATCACCAGGTAGTTATGTACCTCGTAAGCCATCCGGTCTGCCATTGCCTTATCACAGCCGGCGGTATTGGCAGCTTTGCGGAAAATAGCCAGGGCTTCCTTTGCCATAGCAGCAACGGAGTACAGATTCCGGGTGTAGGGATACCGGTAGGTCAGCAGATGCTCCATCAGGCAGCCGGGGAAGCGGCGGGGATAGCTGTCCCGGATGTTGGAGAAATAGCAATGGGTGTAGTAGGACAGGTGGTTGCGGAGCATATCATAGTTGGAAATGGTGGAGTTCTCCGGGTTCTCCTTATCCAGCTTCTGGGGGCTCTCCTCGGTGATCCAGTCGATCAGATTGTAAGCGTGGAGTGCTTCTTTGTACAAGGGGGCAAAATGCCGCTTGACGTAGCGCTTGGTTACGTCATCCACGGTGCCGGTGCCCTGATAGTTCCAGGTGTAATCACTGGCGCAATCGTGAATCCGGTCGTAAGATTTGCTCCACATAGAGTAGGTCTGCATACCCTCGCCCAGCTTGGCGTTGTGGTTGTGCTCTGCCTGCAGCTGCACGTTGCGCATAGGGTTGGTGAGCAGGCTCCAGATGTAGTAGCCGTTCCAGGGGGAGCTGATGCTGCGCAGCTTGTAGTCGTTGGGCGTGACCTTGTTGGTGGCATCAAATTTAACCTTCTGGTCCTGATATGCCCACCAACCAAAGAGCAGAGAATCCGTCAGTCCGGCCTGCTCCATAATTTCCTGGAAGCGCTTGCCGATAAAGCCGATGTGCTTGCTTTCCCGGGTGACCATATCGTTGGACATCATAATGGAGGTCATACCCTTGTTTTTCAGGTAAGTAATCACCTTGACAGCGTGGTTCAGGAAAAGGTCTGCCCGGTCCTGCCCACGGCACTTTTCGCACTGGCACCAGGGGGAGTAGACCTTGTAGGGGTCCTCCGGGTCCACACCCGGCTCGTCAAATACCTCGTCCAGACCCACGGAAATGATGCGCACATCATTGGGCAGCAGATATTCGTCAATCAGCTGGTCATAAATGGAGAACAGCAGCTTATAGGTCTCTTCGGAAGATGTGCAGAAACCGGTCTTGCTGGGATTGCCGTTTTCATCAATGGGCGCAGTAGCTGGGACCTTGGAGGGGAAGAGAATGTTGTGACCGTAAGAATTGATCAGCGGGAACACGGTGATACCTTTTTGCTTGCCGTAGCGCACCAGCTCACCGAAGAAATTGTCCCGGTAAATGGGGGGCAGGGTCTCGTAATTGTACCACTTGTTCTCTGCGGGGGAATAGTATTTTACGGTCTGGGGGGTCTCCAGCTGGGGATACTCCTTCAGGGGCAGGTACAGATACCAGGCAACCTTCTTGTCGTACTGCATTTTCCAGCAGCCGTACAGACCAATCTGCAGATGGTTGTATTTTTTGCTTGCCAGATCGTCAATCATATCCAGCCAGTCCTGCTTTTCCATCACGTTGGAGCCGTAGCGGCATTCTTCTTTGAAGCTGCGGAAGGGGCAGTCCGGCCAGTCCAATACTTCCACGGCAGGAATTTGGGCGCCCAGGCAGTCAAAAACGCAAATCTGCAGCAGGGAGGTCACACCGTAGAAAAGACCGCTTTCGCCAAAGCCGGTGACGGTAATGCCCTTGGCAGTAACCTTCAGGCGGTAGCCTTCTTCGGGGCGCTTCATTTTCTTGGGCGCTTCGTCGGACAGCTCCAGGGTGATGGAAATGCCCTTTTCTGCAAAGCAGTCCTCACCGCAGTGGAGGGTTAAAAATTTTACCAAATCCTCTTTAGCAGTTTTTACCGGACCGCAGTCTGCCTCCGGGGCAGTCAGGGTGAATTTGCTGGTGGGCAGGATTTTCAAATCCTTGCCACGACCTGCCTTAACCTGCTGGGGAACAGGCTGAATTAAGTAACGGATGTCTTCTGCTGTATACATAGAAAATACCTCCAAAGTATTTACTTTACCTGATGTTGAAGCGCTACCATCTTATCGGCAATCTCCTCGGCAGCGCCCCGGAACAGATAACGGGAGTCCACCTCATAGCAGGAGGTGTAGTCAAAGGCCTCGTCATCGGCAATATAAGAGTTGTTGCCGTTGCAGTAGGCGCACATAAAGGTCATATCGAAGGGGGTGTGGTCCTTGACAAACCGACCGTTGGAGCTGAACATCTCATAGGGCGCGGTGGCGAAGGAGACATCGCCGATGGAAATGGCGTTGAGCTCGAATTCCATATTGGGACCCTTCTTGGAACGGTTGATAATCATACCGGAGTGCAGCCAGCCACGGAAACCGTACTGCTTGTTCCGGGCAAGCTGTTCTTCCTTGGGAAGATCCAGATAGCCCTCTCTGCACTTCAGGGCATCCGGTACCCGGTAGTCCTCGGTGTGGTCCACGGGGCTGGCATATGTATACTGCAGGGTTTTAATGAGACCAAGCTTGGAGTTGCGCATATCCTCCCGCAATAATTCCATCGCCTTTTCTGCCAGCAGTCGGCCATAAGCAACATAATCGCCGGGGTCCACCACATTCAGCTCCGGGGTGCGGCAGGTAGGCACCATATCGCCGCAGGCACCCTGCATAAATGCGCAGTGGCAGCCCAGACTCATTTCGATGTGGGTGCGCATAATGCCGGGGTAGTCAAAGGTCATATCCTTGCGGTCACCGGCACTGATAATCGTAGCATGTGCCTGCCAGTTTACCAGAACAATATCCATAGCGTTCTGGCGCACAAAACGCATAATCTGCATTTGGGTATCTCCGGGACCTACCGGCACACCGCCGGAGGCATTGGTGGCAATAGTGCCGTCGGGCTTGCGGTAGTGGCGCTTGAAGGTCATCCGGGGGAATTCCCGCTTGCCGATTTCTACGGTTGCGGGAGCCATGTCTTCAATGGCCTCGTGGGTGGCTTTTACCAGCTGCTTTTTCAGCTTTACAAAGAATCGGGCTGTGGGCTCGTCTTCATCCGGACAATAGAAGGAGGGTCCTGCGTGGGTGTGGGAGGCAGAGACCATAATCCGGTCCTTGGCAATGTGAAATTCCTCGGAAAGGACGGCACGAATCTGCCGGGTAACGGTGGGCTCAAAGGAATGCAGTAAATCCAGACAGATAAAAATCAGACGTTCACCGGCGGCATCCTCCATCACAATGCTGGTGCCTGCCAACCGGTCCATTACATTGTTGCAAAGGCGGTGAGAGTCATTGCCGAAGCCGGCAAGGGTGGTGTACTCGTCGGGGGTAATATCCTCCCGGGCAAAGCCAATCAAGAATTTATTTTCCATATTTTTTTACCTCCTGAAAACAATGAAACGTGGGCCGCCAATTGCTGGCGGCCCACACAATTCGCACAAGTTCATCATACTTGGAAAGCGTTGGGAATACAAGGCAAAATAGAAAGAAAAAAGTGAGGTTTTTAATCCTGCAAGCCTTTCAGCAACTGAACCAGATTATTGGCGATATCCTCACCGGCGCCCCGGGGGAAGGTGCGGCTGTCCACCTCGTAGCAATAGGTGGTATAGTCGTAGGCGGCATCGTCGGCAATATAGGAATTTGCGCCGTTACAGTAAGCGCACATAAAGGTCATTTTGTAGGGGGAGTGGTCTTTTACAAATTTGCCGTTGCTGCAGAACATTTCAAAAGGCGCTGTAGCAAAGGAAACTTCGCCCATTCGTACCGCATCCAGCTCAAAGCTGTGGGTATCACCGCTGTCTGCACGGCGGATGATGTGTCCGGCCTGGAGATAGGAGTTAAAACCATACTGCTTCAAACGGGCTTGACGGTCTGCATCTGTGGGCAAATCGTAAAAGCCCTCCCGGACCTTTTTTGCTTCCTCCACCCGGTGATCCTCGGAGTGGTCCACAGGACCGGAGTAAGTAAACTGCACAGTTTTGATCGTGCCTAATTCTGCCGGTTCCATCTTGTTCTGCAGGCAGTCATAGGCTACTTCAGCAATCTTTCTGCCGTGGGCAAAATAGTCACCCTCATCGATGATATTCAGCGGATCCAAAAGAGAACGGGGGACCAGATCACCGCAAGCGCCCTGGTAATAAGCGCAGTGGCAACCGGTCAGACCTTCCAGATGATCCCGCATTGTGCCGGGGAAATCTGCGGACATATCATACCGCTTGGAGCCGCTGGTGGTAGTTGCGTGACACTGGAAGTTCACCATCACCACATCTCTGCCGCCTTCCCGGACAAAACGGATCACCTGCAGCTGTTCGTCTGCCGGGGCAGCGTGGGCGACCCTGCGCAGCTTCTTTTGGTTGGAGCCGTGGGTTGCGACCGTGCCATCCTCCAGAACATAGTGCCGCTTAAAGGTCAGCTTTTCGGCGATGGTCTTGCCAACCAAAGCGGTGGCAGGTTTCAAATCTTCAATGGCTTCTACGGCGGCCTTTGCCATCTGCTTGGCATAAAGCTTCAAGAACGGACCGGTACGTTCGTCGGCAGGGTTGTAGAAAGAGGGGGCTGCGTGGGTGTGGGTCACGTTGACCATAATGTGGTCAGCAGGAATGTTGGTGGCCTCGGAAATGGAATCTCTTGCCATTTTTACCACAGTGTCCTCTTTGGCATTGAGCAGATCCACTGAGCACATGGCGACCCGGTTTTCTTCTGCATCCTGCAGGATGATGACAGTGCCGAATACGTGGTCGAGCACGTTGTTGCACATCCGGTAGAGATCGTTGCCGAAGCCTGCCAAAGTGTTAAATTCTTCGGGGGTAATGTCTTCCCGGGCAAAGCCCACCATAAATTGCTTTTCCATATTGTTATTCTCCTGAATTTGTTTATTTCAGCTCTTCCAAAAGGTCTACAAAGTGTTTTGCCAGCTTTTCCGCTGCGCCCCGGGCAAAGCGGCGGGTGTTGACCTCGTAAACATCGTAATCAAAAATGGTGTTGTCTGCCATATAGTCATAGGTATTGTTGCAGCAGGTCACCACGAAGGTCATAGGGAAGGGGGTGTTGTCCTTGATGAACTGACCGCTGGAGCAGAACATCTCATAGGGTGCGCAGATGAAGGAGATGTCACCGCAGGACAGCGCGCAAATATCAATGCAGATGGTCTCACCCGGGTCATAGCCTGCCCGGTGGGCAACACCGTTGGCATGCAGATAGCTGTTAAAGCCGTGCTCTTTGACAAAGTCGTTTTTTTCCTTGTTTGTGGGGAAATCGAAATAGTGATCCCGGACATATCTTGCCTTTTCTGCCAGATGGTCGTCGGTGTGGTCTACCTCTTCTTCAAAGGTGTACTTGGCGACCTTTACATCGCCGGGATTTGCCGGCTGCAGGTTCTCCAGCGCACCAATGATATAGGCAGCCAGGTCCTTGCCGTAAACGTGATAGTTATGGACTTCCCGGACATTTTCGCTGGCGATCCGGGAGTTAGGCACCAGGTTGCCGGCTGCGCCCTGGAAGAAAGCAAAGTGACAGCCCAGCTGACCTTCCAGCTCGTTACGCAGAACACCAACGTAATCAGCGGTCATTACGAAACGGTCGCTGGGTGTAGCGCTGCAGTCGGTGACGTGGCACTGCCAGTTGACCAGCAGCACATCTCTGCCGCCTTCCCGCTGGAACTTTACCAGCTGGAAGATCTCGTCGTTGCCCAGAATGTGCTTTTCACAGGGGTACTTGGGACCGCCGGTGGCGAGAATGCCGTCATTGGTGATGTAGTGGCGGTCATAGTTCATATCCGGGGCATTACCACGGCCTATCAGAACGGTAGCGGGCTTCCGGTCTGCCATGGCTTCCTTGGCGCACTTAACCATTTGCTTGATGTAGTGCTTAAACCAGATCTGTACAGTCTCCAAGTGGGGAGAACTGGTGCTGGGACCGGAGTGATTGTGGGAAGCGTTGATCATAATATGGTCAAAGGGAATGCCGGTAGCTTCGGAAATGGCCTCACGGGCGGGGGTGGACAGACAGCTTCTTGCGTGAATGATGTCAGAGGGGCAGAACAGCATCGTTTCGCCGTTGGCATCGGTAATGGCAACGCAGGAACCGAAGATATGATCCCGAACCACCTGACACATACGGTGGGCATCGTCGCCCAAGCCACCTAAGTTGGTGTACTGCTCCGGGGTAATATCCACCCGGGCAAAGCCTACCTGTAATTTCTTTTCCATTGTGTGTTCCTCCTGTTATTTCAGCTGTGTGAGCATATCGACAAAGTTTCTTGCCAGTTCTTCTGCTGCGCCTTTGGCAAAGCGCCGGGTGTTGACCTCATAAATGTCATATTGGAAGGAGGTCTCGTCTGCCATATAGTCGTGGGTGTTGTTACAGCAGGACACCACAAAGGTCATGGGGAAGGGGGAGTTTTCCTTGATGTACATACCGCTGGAGCAGAACATCTCATAAGGGGCGCTGATAAAGCCCAGGTCCCCTGCCCGGAGCGCCCAGATGTCAAAGCTCAGGGTTTCGCCCAGGGATGCCCGGCGGGCAATACCCATTGCGTGCAGGAAGCTGTTAAAGCCTGCTTCTCTGACCATTTTACGGGCTTCTTTGCCCTGCTCCCGGGGATACTGCAGGTATTTTTCCAAAACCTCAGCGGCAAGCGCGCCGCGGGCATCGTCAGAGTGGTCAATCATACCGGTGTATGTGCGCTTGATTGCCTGTACCTTGCCCCCAGCCAGAGGCTTCATATTTTCATTCAGACAGGAAATCACATGGTCAGCCAGAGTTCTTCCGTACAGAGGGACACCCGGCTCAATGGCGTTTTCCTCCGGGATTTTGCTCCGGGGCACCAGGTTGCCGGCAGCGCCCTGGAAGAAGGCAAAATGGGTGCCGGTGGAGCCCTCCACGTGGTCACGAAGATAGGGGATGTAGTCACCGGACAGCGCCAGAACATCAAATCCGCTGGCGGAGGTGGCGTGGCATTGCCAGTTGACCAGTACCACATCCCGGGCTTCCTCCCGGCAGAACCGAACCACCTGCAGCTGGTTGTCAGAATTGGTGATGTGGGCTTTTGCGCCGGAGGCGAAGCTGCCGGAGTTGGGACCGGCCACTGTACCGTCATTCATATGGTAGTGCCGCACAAAGGTCAGTCCGGGCACCTCCCGCTGACCTGCCGAAATGGTGGCGGGCTTGCGGTCCGCCATTGCCTCCTTGGCGCACCGGACCATCTGCTTGATAAAGTGCCGGAACCAAATTTGTACCGTTTCCAGACTGGGGGAGCTGGTGCTGGGACCGGAGTGGTTGTGGGAGGCGTTAATCATAATATGGTCAACCGGTACGCCGGTAGCCTGGGAGATTGCTTCCCGGGCAGGGTCTGCAAGGCAGGCCCTTGCGTGGATGATGTCCGAGGGACAGTACAAAATGGTGTTGTCATCGCTATCCGTGATGGCAACGCAGGTGCCGAAAATCCGGGTTTCAATCCGGTTGCACATACGACCGGCGTCATTGCCGGTGCCGCCCAGATTGGTGTACTGCTCCGGGGTGATATCCACCCGGGCATAGCCTACTTTCAATAAATTCTCCATATAAAAATCTCTCCTTATCATAAGGGGTTTCTTCGGGCTAAGCATACCCCACTTGTCCTAAAAAAACAAGGTGCATATTTACCAAAACTGCCCCAATTTTTTTGTGCACTTTGCTAATGAAAATACATACCGAAAACTTGCAAACAAAACCGGAATATGCTATTCTCTACAAGGAAGCTCTGCAAAAAATGATTTGGAGAGAAAAAATGGAGAATTTAAGCTTTGGACTGTCCAATTTCGGTGCGTTTGACTATTACCTGAAGAAGTCCGGTACCGTTCGCACCCCACGGCAAATTACCCACTATGAGTTTGAATTTTACACGGAGAACTGTCCCGGCGGACTGCGGAATGACGGTGTGCTGTACCCGGCGCAGAAGGGTGGCTGCTGCCTGAGCAAGCCCGGGCAAATCCAGGAGATTGTCAAGCCCTACCGGGGCTACTATTTCAATGTAGTCACCCAGGACCCGGAGCTTTGCGAAATGCTGGACAATTTGCCGGGGTTCTTCATTATGTGGAACGTCTCGGAGGTAATTGACCTGATCAAGCAGATGGTATCCACAGAGGACAGCGGTCTGATGGGGCGGCTGAAGCTGCAAAGCTGCGCCTGCCGGATATTGGCGATCTTAAGCCGGTACCGTACCAACCCCAAGGCAGCGGACAGCGGTGTATACCAGCACCGTAAGACCTTGTTGATGGCAGATAAATACCTCCGGGAGAATATGACCCGGGATGTTAATCTTTTGGAGCTTGCCAAGCTGTGCAGCTTGGACCCCACCTATTTCCATAAGCTCTACACCGCCGCCTTCGGCCAAACCCCAGCCCAGCGGCATCTGGGATTCCGGATAACTGCCGCCAAAACTGCCCTTCTGGAGGGCAAGGTCAGCATTGCGGATGTGGCTGCCCGATGCGGCTTCAGCTCCCAGACCTACTTCAGCTACCGGTTTAAAAAAGCCACCGGAAAGACCCCTGCCCAGTACCGCAGGGAGATGCTTAGCAACTCCAAAAACTAATTTGCGGCAAAATACGGATTATGCTTGCAAGTTTTACAAAATAATGGTAAAATATCCGGGAAGAATGACCGCAAAGGCGGTTTGAAACGATAAGGAGGAACATTATGACGCTTACTGAAAAGAAGCAGCTGCAAATCACTGCCTGCAAGGTGCGTATGGGTGTAATCGAATCCACCTACGGCGCAAAGGCAGGACACCCCGGCGGCAGCCTGTCTGCTGCGGAGGTATTTACATATCTCTATTTCAAGGAGATGAACATCGACCCCAAAAATCCCAAGTGGGAGGACCGGGACCGTTTCGTTCTTTCCAAGGGTCACACCACCCCCGGTCTGTACGCTACTTTGGCAAACCGTGGCTTCTTCCCTGTGGAAGACCTGCCCACCTTCCGCCACATTGACAGCTACCTGCAGGGTCACCCCAATATGAACCTGGTGCCCGGCGTGGATATGTCCACCGGCTCTCTGGGTCAGGGTATCTCCACCGCTGTAGGTATGGCAATGGCTGCCAAGTACAACGGCAAGACCAATCGCGTCTACTCTCTGCTGGGTGACGGCGAAATTCAGGAGGGTCAGGTCTGGGAGGCTTGTATGTCCGCCGCCCATTATAAGCTGGACAACCTGTGCATCGTGGTGGATAACAACGGTCTGCAGATTGACGGCGCAGTTGCTGACGTGATGAGCCCCTATCCCATTGTGGACAAGCTGGAGGCCTTCGGCTTCTATGTCCAGGAGATTGACGGTCACGACTTTGACGCCATTGAGGCTGCCTTTGCAAACGCAAAGGCTACCGCTGGTAAGCCCAGCGCCATTGTGATTAAGACCGTCAAGGGCAAGGACGTTTCCTATATGGAAAATCAGGCCGGCTGGCACGGCAAGGCTCCCAACGATGCAGAGTATGAGCAGGCTATGACTGAACTGAAGGCAAAGCTTGCAGAATTGGAGGCGTAAGATATGGCTGAGATGAAAAAAGTTGCAACCCGTGACAGCTATGGTGCTGCATTGGTAGAGCTGGGTCAGGAGAAGAAGAACCTGGTGGTTCTGGATGCGGACCTGGCAGGCGCCACCAAGACCGGTGTGTTCAAGAAGGCCTTCCCCGACCGTCACTTCGATTTCGGTATTGCGGAAGCAAATATGATGTGCGCCGCTGCCGGTATGTCCACCGCAGGTCTGGTGCCCTTTGCTTCCAGCTTTGCAATGTTCGCTGCCGGTCGTGCCTTTGAGCAGGTGCGTAACTCCATTGGCTACCCCCATATGAATGTGAAAATCGGCGCTACCCACGGCGGTATCTCTGTTGGTGAGGACGGCGCATCCCACCAGTGCTGCGAGGACTTTGCCCTGATGCGCTCCATCCCCGGTATGACCGTTATCTGCCCTGCTGACGATGTGGAGGCAAAGGCTGCCGTGAAGGCTGCTTACGAGCTGGAAGGTCCTGTGTACCTGCGTTTCGGTCGTCTGGCTGTGCCGGTATTCCACAATGAGGACTTCAAGTTTGAAATCGGTAAGGGCGAAGTGCTCCGTGAGGGCAAGGACGTGGCAATCATTGCCAACGGCCTGCTGGTTTACGAAGCCATTCAGGCTGCTGAGGAGCTGGCAAGCGCCGGCATCGACGCTATGGTCATCAATATGGCCACCATCAAGCCTCTGGACGAGGAGCTGGTGATTGCCGCTGCCAAGAAGTGCGGCAAGGTTATCACCTGCGAGGAGCACTCCGTCATCGGCGGCCTGGGCGAGGCTGTTTGCAGCGTTCTGTCCGAGAAGTGCCCCACTCCCGTTAAGCGAATCGGTGTCAACGACGAGTTCGGTCACTCCGGTCCTGCGGTGAAGCTGCTGGAGCAGTTCGGTCTGTGCGCATCCAACATCGTGGCTGTGGCCAAGGACTTCTGCAAGTAAGATAAATTAAAATTGCGGATGGAAATTTTTCCATCCGCAATTTTTTGTGCTTAAATATCGAAATACCGTTTGGCGTTGTTGAAGCTGATGCCTTCCACGATGGCTTTCAGCGCCCGGTCGTTGTTGGGGTACTCGCCGTTTTCCACCCAGGTGCCCAGCATATTACAAAGAATTCGCCGGAAGTAATCGTGCCGGGCATAGCTCAGGAAGGAACGGGAGTCTGTGAGCATTCCCACGAAGTTTCCTAAAATACCCAGATTGGCAAGAGAGGTCATCTGCTCAATCATACCGGTTTTGTGGTCGTTGAACCACCAGGCAGAGCCGTGCTGGATTTTCCCGGGGATGGAGCTATCCTGGAAGGAGCCGATCATGGTGCCCAGCTGGGCATTGTCTGCCGGGTTCAGGGAGTAGAGAATGGTCTTGGGGCACTGACCGGTGTAATCCAACTCCGACAGGAACCGGAAAATGTTCTCGCCGCTGATATTCTGGGCGATGGCATCAAAGCCTGCATCCGGACCCAGAGTCTCAAACATCCGGCGGTTGGGATTGCGCAGGCAGGAGTAGTGCAGCTGCATCGCAATTTTCAGCCGGTGGTATGCCTTTGCCACACAAAGCATCAGGGTTGTCTGGTAGCCCTCGATTTCCTCCTGGGTCAGGGCTCTGCCGGACAGCGCCTTTTTGTAAGCCTTGTTTGCCTGCTCCATAGACACCGGGCGGAAGGGGAAGACCCCCTCAAAGCCGTGGTCACTGGCACGGCAGCCCAAAGCGTGGAAGTAAGCAATCCGGTCAATGAGCGCAGCGCATACATCCTCCACGGTGGGTAAGGAAGCCTTGCCCACAGCGGCAGCCAGCTTCTGCATATATTCGGCAAAGCCTGCCTTGTGCAGGTTCATTGCCTTGTCCGGACGGAAGGAGGGGCAGACCTTTACGTCAATGCTGTCGTCTCCGGCGATTTTGCTGTGCCAGTTCAGGTCATCAATGGGGTCATCGGTGGTGCCGATGAAAGCGACATTTGCCTTTTTAATCAGTCCCCGGGCAGACATGGTGGGGTCATTCTGCAAAAGGTCATTGCACTTTTCCCAGATTGCCGGGGCGCTCTCCAAAGTCAAAGGCTCGGTGATGCCGAAAAACTGCTGCAGCTCCAGATGGCACCAGTGGTACATGGGGTTTCCCACAGCCAGCTCCAGCGCCTCCACAAATTTCAAAAAACGCTCGTAAGGGGGCTTGTTTCCGGTAACGTATTCTTCAGGCACGCCGTTGGAGCGCATCAGCCGCCACTTATAGTGGTCGCCGGCAAGCACGCCTTTTTCGTCTACGCCGCCCAGCCAGACCTCAACCAGATTGTGGAAGCGCCGGTCTTCATAAATTTCCTGAGGGTTCAGGTGGCAGTGATAGTCAGCAAGGGGCATAGCCTCTGCATAATCGTGAAACAGATGCCTGGCAGTTTCTGTTTCCAGAAGAAAATCCTTGTCCATAAATTGTTTCATTGGGAAATACCTCCATAATACGCAATTGGGGGATGAATATAACGTTCCCGGGCAGTGGGTGCCGGGCGGGCATATACACCGGATACCAGACCCAGCATAGCATATAGGGTAATAATCGACGAGCCGCCGTAGCTGATAAAGGGCAGGGTCAGACCGATAACCGGCGCAACACCCAGACACATACCCACGTTAATCAGTACCTGGAAAAACAGGGCAGAGGCTGCCCCAAAGCAAACCAGCCGCCGCAAAAAGTCCTGACTGCGGATACCCACCCAGACACACCGGGCGATAATCAGCCCCAACAGCAGAAGCACCGCCGCACAGCCCAAAAAGCCCAGCTCCTCGCCAATGGCGGCGAAGATATAGTCCGTATGCTGGGCATACAAAGCGCCTGCCTGGGTACGGTTGCCCTGGAAAAGGCCTTGCCCGGTCAAGCCGCCGCCGGTAAGGGAGCGCATAGCTCGGATGGTGTGGTACATAGCGCCGGTGCCGTAGGGGTCCAGACTGGGGTTGAACAAAACCGCAATTCGCTTTTTTTGGTAGTCCGCCAGGAAGAAGTTCCATGCCACCGGCGCCGCCACCGCTACAATGCCGATTGCCAGCAGGAACCAGAAGCCGTGGACACCGCCGCCAAAGGTCATACCCAGGAAAATAAAGGCGAAAATCAGCGACACGCCCAAATCTCCGGAAATCAGGTAGTTCATACCGAACAGCAAAATCAGATGTCCCAGCATAAGTCCAACGGACAGGGGGTGGGACAGGCTGTTCTGCCGGGAGGACATCACCGATGCCAAAATCAGAATAAAGGTGATTTTACAAATCTCCGCCGCCTGAATGTTAAAGGGCAGGAAGGGAAAACGCAGCCAGCTTCGGTTGCCGTTAACCGTCACACCAAAGGGAATGAGCATAAGCAGCAAAACGGCATTGATAATGACAAGCACCGTTCTGTGCTCGGAGAAGGTGTCTGTATCAATGGAGGTAATCAGCACGTAGAAGAAAATGCCGGCAGCGGCGGCAATAATTTGAATTGCCAGATAACGCAGGGAGCCTTCACTGTAGCCTGCGGTGGCGCTGGCAATCATCAGAAAGCCAAAGGCGGTGGCAATTACACACAGCAAAAGCAGCAACAAATCGCATTGGCGGAAGGTTTCCAGCATTTTTCCGGCAAACAGCTTCAGCCGCAGCCTGAACTGCTCCATAGACTCATCTCCCTTCTGAAAATACTCTGCCATAAATTATAACATTTTTTTTGCGCCTTGTAAACAGAAAACCGAAAAACGTTAATTGTAAACTTTTTGAAACCCCTATTGCAATTTAGAGAAAATGCCTATAAAATAACGAATTAGAGATATTTGATTTGGAAGGAAGAGGAAAATGTTAAAAACCCTTGCCCGGAGCATCCGGGAATACACCCTGGCTGCCTTTTTAAGCCCGGTGTGTATGATTGGGGAAGTGTATATGGAGGTACGCATTCCCAGAATTATTTCCACCATTGTGGATATGGGCATTCAGCCCGGAAATATGACGGTGGTGTGGCAGCAGGGACTTTTGCTGATACTCACAGCTCTGTGCAGCCTGATTTTCGGCGTAGGCTCTGCGGTGTTTGCCTCCTATGCGGCAACCGGCTTCTCCCGGAATTTGCGCCACGATATGTTCCACCGTGTTCAGACCTTTGATTTTGGAAATATCGACAAAATCTCCACTGCCTCCATTGTCACCCGCCTGACCTCTGATGTGGCGAACATCCAGATGTGCTTCCAGATGCTGATTCGGATGGCGGTTCGCTGCCCAATGATGGTGATCTTGGCAAGCATCAATGTGTTCCAGCTCAGCCCCCGTCTGGCGCTGGTGTATCTGGTGTCGCTGCCGCTGCTGGCTACGGCACTGCTGGTGCTTATTCGTCTGGTACATCCCATTTTTACCCGGGTGTTCAAAACCTATGATAAGCTCAATAACGTGGTCCAGGAAAATGTCCACGGAATGCGTGTGGTCAAATCCTTTGTCCGGGAGGACCGGGAGGAGGAGAAGTTCAAGACCATTTCCGGCACGATTTACAAGGACTTTATTAAGGCTGAACGGATTATGGCCTTTAACAATCCCTTTATGCAGTTGGCGGTGTACGGCAGCATTATTGCCATCTCCTACATCGGCGCCACGATGATTGTCCAAAGCGGCAATACCACCTTCACCACCGGCAACCTGACCTCTATGTTCACCTACACCACCCAGATATTAAGCGGTCTTATGATGCTGTCGATGGTGTTTGTGATGCTGACCATGTCCCGGGCGCCCATGGAGCGCTGCTGCGAGATTCTGAAGGAGGAACCCCAGCTTTGCAATCCGGAAAACCCGGTGACGGAAGTAAAAAACGGCGATGTGGACTTTGAAAATGTCAGCTTCCGCTATGCCAAAACCGCCGATAAAAATGCCTTGGACAGCGTAAGCGTGCATATTGCTTCCGGACAGACCGTGGGCATTCTGGGCGGCACCGGCTCCAGCAAAACTACCTTTGTCCAGCTGATTCCCCGGCTGTATGACGTGCTGGAGGGCGCTGTCCGGGTAGGCGGCGTGGACGTGCGGGAATATGATATCAAGGCGCTCCGTGACCAGGTGGCGATGGTGCTGCAGAAGAACGTTCTGTTCTCCGGAACCATCAAGGATAACCTGCGTTGGGGCAACCCCGATGCCACCGATGAAGAAATGGAGCATGCCTGCCGGCTTGCCTGCGCCCACGATTTTATTATGGGCTTCCCCAACGGCTATGATACCCATATCGAGCAGGGGGGCAGCAATGTTTCCGGCGGTCAGAAGCAGCGGCTTTGCATTGCAAGAGCGCTGCTGAAAAAGCCGAAGATTTTGATTTTGGACGATTCCACCTCTGCGGTGGATACCCACACCGACGCTATGATTCGCAAGGCCTTTGCAGAGGAAATTCCCGGCACTACCAAGCTGATTATTGCCCAGCGTGTGGCATCGGTGCAGGATGCAGATTTGATTTTGGTGCTGGACGGCGGCAAAATCGTCGCCCAGGGCACCCACGAAACCTTGTTGGAAACCTCGGAAATTTACCGGGAAGTATATCAGTCTCAGGTCAAAGGAGGTGAGGAGTAATGCCTCCGGTCAGAATGCGTGGAGACGGTCGAAAGGCCAAGGACCCCAAAAAGACATTTGCCCGGCTGTTTGGCTATATGAAGCCCTACCGGGGACGGCTGATTGCCATGGTGGTGTGCATTATCCTGACCACCCTGGCGCAGGTGGCGAGCAACGGCTCGCTGAGCATCCTCATCGAGGACTATGTAAAGCCCATGCTGGGTCAGAAAACACCGGATTATGCCCCCCTGATTCGCTTCCTGTTTTTGATGGCAGGGGTGTACCTGATTGGTATGCTGTGCTCGTTTTTGCAGCAGTGGATTATGGTGCCTGTGGGACAGGGAATCCAGAAAAATATCCGGGACAGTATGTTCACCCATATGCAGCGGCTGCCTGTTCGGTATTTTGATATCCACCCTGCCGGCGATATTATGAGCCGCTACACCAGTGACATTGATACCCTGCGGCAGATGATTTCCCAGGCAATTCCCCAGTGTATTACCTCTGCAATCACCATTGTGGTGGTGTTTCTGGCAATGCTGGTTACCTCGCCAATTTTGACGGTTGTGGTGATTATCTCGTTGTTCGGAGTGTTGTTTGTCACCAAAACCGTGGCAGGCAAGTCTGCCAAATTCTTCATCGGTCAGCAGCGCACCTTAGGCGCTGTCAACGGCTACGTGGAGGAAATGGTCAGCGGTCAGCGGGTGGTCAAGGTGTTCACCCACGAGGAAACCTGCAAGGAGGAATTTGACAAGCTCAATGACGAGCTGCGGAAAAATGCCTTCCAGGCAGGCGCCTTTTCCAATATGATGGGGCCTGTGAACAATAACCTGGGCTACTTCCAGTATGCCATTCTGGCAGTGGTAGGCGGCCTTCTGGTAATTGCTTCCGGCGGCAAGCTGCTTACCACCGGTAAGCTGGTATCCTTCCTGCTGTTCTCCAGAACCTTCAATCAGCCCATTGGTCATGTATCCCAGCAGATTAACGCCATTGTGATGGCGCTGGCTGGCGCAGAGCGTATTTTTGAGCTGCTGGACCAGGAGCAGGAGCAGGACGAGGGCTATGTGACCCTGGTCAATGCCCGTATTGACCAGCAGGGTAACATTACCGAATGCGATGAGCACACCGGTCACTGGGCATGGAAGCACCCCCACCGGGCAGACGGCACCGTCACCTACACAGAGCTGCGGGGTGACATTACCATGTTTAACGTGGACTTTGGCTACGTACCGGAAAAGACTGTGCTTCACGATGTGACGCTCTATGCTCACCCCGGTCAGAAAATCGCCTTTGTAGGCGCCACCGGCGCCGGTAAAACCACCGTCACCAACCTGATCAACCGGTTCTATGACATTGCCGACGGCAAAATCCGCTACGATAATATTAACATCAATAAGATTAAAAAGCCGGATTTGCGCCGCAGCCTGGGTGTGGTTTTGCAGGAGACCAATCTGTTCACCGGTACGGTGATGGACAATATCCGTTACGGTAAGCTGGACGCCACTGACGAAGAATGTATCCAGGCGGCAAAGCTTGCCAATGCCCACGATTTTATCACCCGCCTGCCTCAGGGCTACCACACGGAGCTCACCGGCAACGGCGCAAGTCTTTCTCAGGGTCAGCGTCAGCTGATCGCCATTGCCCGGGCGGCGGTGGCAGACCCTCCGGTGATGATTTTGGACGAAGCCACTTCTTCCATCGATACCCGCACCGAGGCGCTGGTGCAAAAGGGAATGGACGCTTTGATGAAGGGTAGAACCACCTTTGTCATTGCCCACCGCTTAAGCACTGTCCGCAACTCCGATTGTATCATGGTGCTGGACCACGGACGGATTATCGAGCGTGGCACCCATGAGGATTTGATTGCCCAAAAGGGCACCTACTACCAGCTGTACACCGGCGCTTTTGAACTAGAGTAGTGAACGGGATTATGCCCCGGCAAGAAATCTTCTTGCCGGGGCGCTATACTAAGGCTCTCGTTGCGAGGAGGACTTTGCAGGCCGTGACAAAGGGGCTGATTGCAAATACCATAAAATACAGTGCATTTCGTTTGCTTTTTCATATGTTCGTTGCTTTTTTTGTCCCTTCGTGATACACTAAACAGGTGAAGAAATTATGTGATAAGGAGAATATACTATGACAAAACTCGCTTGTCTGATTTTGGCAATGCTGATGCTCGGCTTGAGTGCCTGCAATGCCACCACCCCGGAAACGACTGCCGGTACGACTGCCCCCACTGAGATTACCCAGCCCCCGGAGGAAGCAAATGTGTTTAAGGCTTTGCTGATTGGTCAAAGTCTGGGTCAGGACACCGTCTGGCTTTTGCAGCAGGTGCTGAAGACCGAAATGCCCGATCAGGAATTTTTGGTTGCGGATATTTATCTGTCCATTGGCTTGGATACCCACCGGAAAAATATTGAGGAAAACGCCGCTGTATATGACTATGCAAAAATTGACGACAACGGTGTCAAGCAGCTGAAAAACATTTCCATCGAGATGGCGCTGAAGGACGAAATGTGGGACCTGATCATTTTCAATGACACCACCTACTATACCACCCAGCCGGCAGAGTTTCAGGATGGCGACCACGCTTTTATGATCAACTACATAAAGGAAACTGCCCACCCCGGTTATAAATTAGCATATAATGCTACCTGGGCGAACCCCACCAGCGAGCTTCTTTGGAAGTCAGACCGCAGAGATGTCCCCGGAAACGTTCACGAGCGGTTTGCCAAGGAATTCGGCGGTAGCCGGAACGAATACTACAACCGGATTTGCGAAAATATCAAAACCTACATAG
The DNA here is from genome assembly GCA_017516925.1 of Oscillospiraceae bacterium. Classification (GTDB taxonomy): domain Bacteria; phylum Bacillota; class Clostridia; order Oscillospirales; family Oscillospiraceae; genus Faecousia. Next base: position 21,282 of record JAFXAQ010000050.1, read on the forward strand.
AAACCGACGAGGCCTATGACTTTGTGTTCCACACCGGTACCGCAATGCAGTATGCCAGCGAGACCCACGGTGTTCCCGAGGGCGCACCGGACCATAATTATGAGCTGTACCGGGACTATGTCCACGCCTCGGACTTTGGAAGACTTCTGGTAGCCTATCAGCTGTATGCTCAGATTTACGGTCTTGACAAGCTGGAAGCAGTCAATGTCAATAAGATTGAGGCAAAAATGCGCTTTACCTCGGAGCAGAAGTATGGCGACCTGGAAATTACCCAGCAGCATAAGGATGCTATCATCGCCAGCGTGAACTATGCGCTGGAGCACCCCAATGAAGTGCCGCCCCAGACAGCCCGGGAGCCTGCATTCCTGGAGCGCCCGGACCTGATGCCCGCACAAAGCTAATGGATTATTCACAAAAAGGATGACTGAAAATTCAGTCATCCTTTTTTGTTGTGCTTTCTGTGCTTTTATGGTATACTTCCTATATAATGGGAAAAAGCAAGTTTTTACTTGCTTTTCACAACAAGGATGGAGGAAGTATAATGAAAAAAGCAATCGCGTTTTTGCTGTGCATTGCCCTGTGCTTGTCCCTTGTGCCCAGCGTTATGGCAGATACAGCCCAGCAGCATCTGTGTACGAAATGTAACCAGAGCGTTACCTGGACCGCATTTAGCAGCGGCAAAGCGCAGCTGCAGCAGGAAGGACATTATCACCTGTACCTGAGCGAGAACTATACCGGTACGCAGATTAGTCTGCCGGCGGGTGTGGAGCTTTGCCTGGATCTGTATGGTAACGATATGTATACCGACGGTCGAGCCTTTAACTTGACCTCCGGGGCGAAGCTGAACGTGATCGACTCCCTTGGCGGCGGCACCGTTACCGGTACTTCCTCCAACGGCAACCCGGCTGGCGGTACCATCCTCATCAATGCTGGCGCAGAAATGAATATTTACGGCGGTGAGTTTACCGCAGTTCAGGACGGAACCGGTTACGGCATCGGCTGCGGCGGCGTGTTCTATATAAACGGAACCCTGAACCTTTATGGCGGCACCATCCGGGGCACAGATTTGGTGATGGCGGATTATGGTCTGTCTGCCAACGGCTACGGCGCAACCATCTATATGGCTGGCAGCTCCGTGCTGAATGTGTCCGGCGGTGAAATTTTGTCCGGTACGCTGCCTGACGGCGGCATTGCAGAATGTGTTGGTCTGTATACCACCACAGCGACGGTAAATGTTTCCGGAAGCGGCAGCGTGGAGGAGATTTACTGTCCCGGCAATTATAAGCAGCTGACTGTGTCCGGCGTGTACACTGGCACCACCAATATCCGTTTCCCGGACAGCGTCACGGTTACGGAGAATATGGCTGTAGCAAACGCTGTGGATGCAGACGTTTCCGAGGCAAAGCTTCGTTGCAGAAACGGCAACTTTGCATTGCTGCCAAAAGATGGCGAACTGGTAACGGCTACTTTTGGCTTGGATACCGTGGCAGCGGTTTGCACCCCGGAGGGAATGATCGGGTATGATTCTCTGCAGGAAGCCGTAGATGCCTGTGGTGACGGATACATAAAGCTCCTCAATAGCACAGATGTGGCAGCGACGGTTGAGAAGGATTTATACATCGACGCCAACGGTCAGTCTGCAGTGCTGACCCTTGCAGAGGGTGTTACCCTGTATGGCTTTGACAGCCAGACCGATGACTACACCGTTGCAGACGGAAACTACGGCAAGCTGACCGTGACCGGCGGTACAGTCGTGGGTCTGCCGGAGGAATCCGAGCTTGCAGAGGACCGTTACCTGGCAGTTACAGAGGACGGCAAGGTAAGCTTCCACCGTGTGAAGCTGCAGATTTATGCCATGAGCCTCCGGGCCAAAGAGGTAGGTCTTTACTATAAGAGCTATTTCTTGGGCGACGAGGTGGTGGCGAAACAGGTTGCCAAATTTGGCGTTGTGCTGAGTGTTAAGGATGTTCCCACGGTGGAAACCATGGAAACTACCTGTAAATACACCGCTTTTTCCAAATTTGAAAGCGGCGCTGGCGGCAATACCTCCGGCACAAGCTCCCTGGTCAGAGGCTTTATGAAGCCCAGAAATGATGATGAAGTCAACGCCCGCAATCTGGATATCAATGTTTATGGCAGACCCTATGTCCGCTTGACTGATGGCACCGTGCTGATGGGCGAGTCTGTGGTCCGTTCCCTGGCTGAACAGCTGAAGCTGGTGGACAAGCAGCCTGAGAAGCTGTCGGTTGCCCAGATGGACGGCGTGATTGACCTGTATAACCAGTACGAAACTGTTCTGAAAAACCTGCAGATGACAAACCTTCTGATGATTATGGATCAGACAGAAGTGGAAGCGACCCTGCAGCTGATTGCCGGGGGCAAGACTGACTATGTGATTGTCCACGATGGCAGCAGCGGTGGTCAGACCCTGGCCAGCCAGCTGGTCAAGATATTTAAGGACGTGTATGGTGTTACCCTGCAAAGCTACGCTTCCGGTGAAAAAGAGGAAGGACCCTACGAAATTGTTGTGGGTATGGCTCGTGGCATTGCCCACAGAACCGCCAGAAAGTTTACCGGTCTGTTTGACTTTGGTATGTATATGGAGCAGGACAAGCTGATTCTCTGCGGCAAGAACGACCTGTGTCTGGAATACCTGGGTCAGTACCTGAAGCGGGAAGTGTTCACAGACAAGGGTAGCACTGAGCTGATAATGGATTCTGATGATAACCTCCTGTACTCCAACTCCGACCTGACAGATACCACCTATGTGGACTACTGGATGGAAGAAAATTCCTCCGTGACCCTGGACAAGCATTTCTCCTACGAAGTGTATTCCAATGCAGATACCACCTTGCCTTACCGTCTGTATGTGCCCTTTAACTACGACCCGGACAAGGAATATCCCTTGCTGGTGACCCTTCACGGCGCAGGCTTGCGTGGTACAAATAATACCCGCCAGCTGGCACATATTAACTACGCTTGGCAAGACCCGGAGCAGTCTGCTGACGAAGCCATTATCATCTATCCTCAGTGTCCTGAGGAACAGAAATGGGTGGATACCGACTGGACAAAGGGCAGCTACAGCCTGAAAAACACACCGGAATCCAATGAGCTGAAGGCTGTAATGGAGCTGGTTGCCCAGCTGCAGAAGAAATATTCCATCGATGACAGCCGTATTTATGCCATTGGCTATTCCATGGGCGGTTACGGCACCTGGAACCTGCTGATGAACCATCCGGATGTGTTTGCCGCCGGTGTGCCGATGTGTGGCGCAGCGGACCCCAGTATGGCAGAGGTCCTGGCGCAGATTCCCATCTGGACAGTCCACGGAGTGAAAGACCCCACGGTGCCGGTTTCCGGCTCCCGGGATATGGCAGCAGCCATTGCGCAGTATGATCCGGTGGACTTCCACTACACAGAACTGCCGGAGCACGAGCACGATGTATGGAACTACACTTATCAAAACGCTGAGATTATGAAATGGCTCTTCAGCCAGAAAAAGTCATAAAACAACTCCCGGAAGCGAAGCTTCCGGGAGTTTTACTATTTGATACACTGGTGGATATACACCGCCGCCACCGAGGCGAAGCCGTGGTTTAAGCTGGCGCTGAGTCGGGAATGCTCCCAAAGCGTACCGGTCAGCCGTGCCATTTGGGTAAAGAAGTCCTTGCACTCTTGCAGTACTTGGGGAATATAACCCTGTGCCAGTAGCAGTTCCAGTCGCAAATAATTTCCCACAATGGCATTGGACGGATACACCAGCGGATGCACTGTTTCCTTGTCCCGTCGAGGGCCAAATTGGCTGCACAGTTTCTGCCACAGTTCCGGATAGCTTTCCGGGGTAGCAATGCCAAAATAAAATGCGTAATACTGGCAGGTTTCCGTGGTGTGACCTACTTTTTTCAGGCGCTTATTTGCATCCCGCTGCACATTGTCCTCAAAGAATTCTCCGTTATAGGAAAGTTCCCGTATGGCTTTTTTCATGGCAGCTGCTTTTTCCGTCAAGCCCTCCCAGCCGTAAAGCTTTGCAGTAGCCTCCAAAGCCGCCGCCCAAAGCATATTGGTGGGGAAGTTGACACCGGCCACAAATTCCGGGTCGTTACATTTGCTCCATTCCACGAAAACCCAGCCGCCCAGGTCTTCTAAAAGTCCGTATTCGTTTTCATACTTTTGAAAGAAGTTCAGAAGATCCCGCACTTTCTGCTCAGATCGTGCTTTCATTTCCATATCTCCGGTGTGCTCCACATAGCTCTGCAGTTCCAGAATATACCACATGCTCCAGTTGGGGATATAGCGGCCATTGGGGTGGTCGGCTGGATAGCACATAGGGATCATACCGGCATCCATACCCGGTTGTTGGGTGTAGAGGGCATAGTTTTCCAAAAAGCTTTTTTCTACTTTGTTGTCGCCGGTGAAGAAGTGTTCTGCCCGACCGGAAAAATAGCTGTCGCATAACCAGCCGGCTCGTTCCCGGGAGGGACAGTCCATCAAAATGTCCACGGCATTTTGGGCAAAGGTGTAGGAGGCGGCTTCCACAATCGCATTTAACTCCGGGTTACCGTAGTCCTGCAAGGGCAGAATATCCGGATTTTCATAGCGCACCATTGCAAAATGAGAAACCTGTGTGCAGCCCTCTGTTACCACAGCTGTCACAAGCCGTGCGCTGTTGGCTTCAAAACTGAGAAGTTCGTAATTTCCCGGAGTCAGCACGTATTTGACCACGTTGCAGCAACGTATCCGCCGGGGATTGATCTGCAGGCAGTTTTCTGTTTCTGTGGCGACTTCATCAAAGAGCAGATACAAGGTCGTTTTTTCTTTGACTTGCGCTCCAAAGGAGAAGAAACCGGTGATCGTCCGGGGCAATTGGTAGGTGCGATAGGTCAAAGCTGTTAATTCTCCCTGGCTAGGTTTCTTGCAAAGGGCAAATTGGGCAACTTCTGCGGCAATATCTTCTTCCAACTCTGCTGGGTAAAAGCCTTTGATCAGCACTTCGTCCACATCTAAATACTCCCGGTAGCGGATGACTTCGGCATCCGGCTGCAGGGAAACACAGCCTGTTTCAATAATCTGTGCGGAAATGGGCTGCAGTGTGGGATAGCTGACATACCGGGGCAGCAACTTGTTCATAGAAACCGTTTCTGTTTCAATCACCGGATATTGCGGCTTTCCAGCGTAAAAATCTGCCGGGTTCTGGCAGAACCGATAGCTTTCCACAAAGCTGCGCTGGAAACCAAACCGCTGCACCTTTTGGACACGTCCGGTCATATGATAGGCGGTAAAATCTTCTGCCTGGGCAAGCCGTTCTTCGCTCCGGTACAGCTCTGCGGCAAAAAACGGTGCTTCGTCTATCGTATAATACGTGTTTACGTTGGCAGAGTAGACCTCCACCGTCAAGGTCACTTCCTGACCGGCCCAAGGGGATAGGTCATAGGTGTCCAGCCGGCTGTAGCCGTGAGCCGCCCGGGCAGGACCATAGCCAACCAGCTTTCCGGCCACAAAAAAGCGGTAAAGATTGGAGACTGCCAGTTCCAGCCGGTCAGATGTTTCCGGTGTCAGCCGATACTGAAACACCAACTGTATATTCTTTTTCTGCAAAAGGCCTTTGCCCCAAACAGCATTCATAGCGTAACCCCTTTTTAGTCGTGTAAGTTCAGTTCCCGAAGTACTTTCAAGGCAACCGCCGGATCGTTGCCGGTGATGTTGTCGCAATCAAATTCTACACATTTGCGCACATCCAGTTGTGTATCTGCGCAGAACAGCCAGGCTAAAATGCCCCGGGAACGGGCAAATGCAACATCCGCCTGAATGGTTTCGTCTGTGCAATCTTTCCAGCTGATGGGAATACCCATACCGAACATCACGTCGTAGGTGTCCTCGGTAAAGTTTTTCATATACCGGCCGGGGAAACCCTGGCAGCGCATATGGGGGTGGGCTTTTTTGGTATAGCGCAAAATTTCTGCATCAAAACAAGCGATGACAGACCGATCCTCCAAGCTAAACTGGTGCAGCATTTCGATGGTTTTATCCACAGCTTCTTCTGTCATATCTTTGATTTCCACATTCAGAAGAAGGCTCTGTTCTTTGGCGGCCAAAGTCAATACTTCCTCCAGAGTGGGAATTTGCGTGCCAACAAATTCTTCACCAAACTTGCAGCCAAAATCAAAGCTTTTCAGCTGCTCCAGCGTATATTCCCGGACAGCACCGGAGTGATCAGAAGTGCGGTCAATGGTGCAATCGTGGATAACTACCGGCACACCGTCGGCAGTAATGTTTACATCAAATTCGATTAAATCTACACCCAATTCAATTGCCTTTTGGAAGGAAATGAGGGTGTTTTCCGGATATTTTGCCCGGATGCCCCGGTGCCCCAGAACCGGTATGCGGTTTTCACTTTTATACCATAATGTACAAGCCATAAATAAGCACCTCTTCAAATATGGATCATACGTTTCAGCAGCGCTGTGTTTTCCGAAACAGACTGTCCCGGGGAAAAAACGCTGGACGAACCGGCAACGAAGATGTTTGCACCAGCCTGACTCATCCGTTTTGCGTTTTCGAAGCTGACGTTACCATCCACTTCAATTTCCACGTGTTGACAGTCGGCATCATCCAGGTATTGACGGAGTCTGCGGATCTTTTGCAAAGTGGAGTCTACCATTTTTTGCCCCGCAAAGCCGGGGTTTACGGTCATAACCAGCACACCGTCCATATCTTCCAATACGCTGTCCAGCGCACAAATTGGTGTTGCCGGGTTGATTGCTACCATCGCTTTTGCGCCCCGCTGCCGGATCATACCCAAAGCCTTGTTCAGATGCCGGCTTGCCTCAAAATGTACAGAAACATAGTCACCGTCCCCAAAGGTGAACCAGTCCAGTTTGCGCTCCGGGTCTGTAATCATTAAGTGGATATCCAAGGGGAGTGTAGTCGTTTGCTTTAATTGCCGAACGAAATCTGTGCCCAATGTGTAATTTGGTACAAAGCTTCCGTCCATAATATCCACGTGGATCATATCAGCGCAACGCTCCAACTCTGTCAGATAGGTATCTAACTGAAATAGGGGCGAACACATAATGGAGGGTGCGATTTTTTTATAGTGTATCATTTTCTTCCTCCATTGTCAGCATAACTTTATTAAAAAATTCTGTCTTGTTCCGAACCATATCAAAAGCCTGCTGCACATCTTTTAACGGAAAAACGTGGGTAATCAGCGGTTTTACATCAAGCCTTCCGGATGCCATTTCCGTCAGTGCTGCTTGCCAATCATTTTGCGTTTGGCTGTAGGCAGAGTTCCAAGTGCCAAAAACAGAAAGCTCCTTTTTCAAAATATGCCAATAAGTCTTTTGTGTCATTGGCATATCTCCTGCGGGATTTCCCATGAGCACCATTCGACCCTTGGGTTCAATCACATCCAGACATTTTTCTAGTGCGCCCGGGTGCCCAGTGCCCTCCAAAGCACAGCTGATTTGTGTGCCCTGTGTGTATTCTGCAAAGCCGAAGCTTTTGCAAAATTCCAGCTTTCGCTGGTCAATATCAAAATAATACACTTGCTTTGCGCCGAAAAGCCGCGCCCACTGACCGGCCAAAATACCAATTGGACCTGCCCCGGAAATCAGCATTGTATCGCCTTTTTTTATTTGCAGCTTGCTGGCCGCGTGTCTGGCAACAGCTGCCGGTTCACACATAGCGGCTTCCCGGTAACTCAGGTTTTCCGGAACCGACACAAGATTCCATCGTTTGACTGCAAGATATTCGCTCATACCGCCGTTGCGCCGGGAGCCGTAATAATCATAATTCTCACAAGTGGCATAACGCTCCTGACGGCAGCTTTCGCAGGAGAAGCAGGGTAACAAGGGAAATACGGCCACGGCTTTTCCTGTCAGTGCATTTTCCGGGTCATGTACAACCTGACCGGAAAATTCATGGCCTATGACGGTTGGAAAATGATACGTTCCTTTTTCGTAAACCCGAGGGATATCGCTGCCACAGATACCGCAGCATTTTACGGCAATGATCACTTCATCCTCTGCACATACCGGCATGGGAATATCTTCGTAACGTAAGTCGTTAATACTGTGCAAATTCGCACATTTCATTACTTGTTTCGCCTCTTCCTTTTTGAAAATCTTGTGCTATAATAAAGCAAAAGAAAGCAAAACGCAATGTATGGCGGTGATTATGATAAACAATCACGTTTTGTAATCATATTCGCACACAAAAGAAAATAAACGAAAGAGGGTAGGGTAAATGTATAATTTGGAACGGCAAGAGCAGATCATGGCTATCCTGGAAAAGAAAAAAAGCATCAGCGTCAAGCAGCTGGCGCAATTGCTGTACGTTAGCCAGCCGACCGTGCGCAGAGATCTGGAAAGCCTGAGCCAGCAAGGAAAGCTGCAACGAACCCACGGCGGTGTGGTGCTGAGAAAAACATCGGATGCAGAAATTCCTCTAATGTATCGCGAGGATCAAAACAATGAGGCAAAAAGAATCATCGCAGAAAAGGCGGCAACGCTGATCCACGAGGGGGATGTGATCTTTTTGGATGCCTCCTCTACGGTTTCCTACTTAGTACCCCATTTAAAAAAATTTCGGGATCTGTTGGTGATCACCAACAGTCCCAAAACTTCCATACGCCTGGGGGAGCACAACATTAAAAATTATTGCACCGGCGGATTGCTGCTGATGCATTCTATAGCCTATGTGGGAAGCGAAACGGAGAAATTTATATCCGGGATCAATGCCGATCTCTTTTTCTTTTCCAGCAGAGGTTATACGGAGAATGGGATGATCACCGATTCCTCCGGCAGAGAAACTGCGGTGAAAAAAGCAATGCTGCAAAATGCTGCCAAGAGCTATTATCTTTGTGATAGCAGCAAGCGGGACAAAAAATACGCGTTTAATGTTTGCAGCGCAAATGACCTTGCCGGTATCATCACAGAAATAGATACACCTTGATAAAACGCCCCGGTTTGTGAAAACAAACCGGGGCGATATTTTTGATTAAGCTTCGTAAATGGCCTTGCAGGCCAGCAGTGTCGTATAGCAGTCAAACTTGGAAACCAGCTCCATAGGTGCGTGCATACACAGAACAGGCACGCCTGCATCCACCGTCACAATGTTCCGGTTTGCCATATAGGCAGCCACGGTGCCGCCGCCGCCCTGGTCCACCTTACCCATAGTGGCGGTCTGCCACTGGACATTGGCATCCCCAAAGACCTTGCGTACGTGGAACATCGCCTCGGCGGAAGCGTCGGATGCGCCGCTTTTGCCACGGGCGCCGGTGTACTTGGCAATGGCAATGCCGTAGTTGAGCAAGCTGTTGTTCCGCTTGTCGCAGGTTTCTGCGAAGTTGGGATCAAAGGCGTTGGTCACGTCAGCGGACAGGCAGAAGGAATTTTCAAAGCAACGGTTCAGGCTACCACCCAGGCTGTCGCAGATGTCCTGCATAAAGGTGTCGAAAGCCTGACTCTTCATACCGGAAACGCCAACGGAGCCAATTTCTTCCTTGTCAGCCAGAATGCAAACAGCGGTGTGCTTGGGCGTACCCAGAGAGAACATAGACTCAATCTGCGCGTAAGCGCAAACCCGGTCATCGTGACCGTAAGCGCCCAGCAGGCTTCTGTCCAGACCTACCTCACGGCACTTGCCGGCAGGCACGATGGTCAGCTCGGCAGAGCAGAAATCGTCTTCCACAATGCCGTACTTTTCGTTCAGCAGCTTCATAACGTGCAGCTTTACAAGGTCGGAGCCTTCGCCCTGGAGAGGCTCGGTGCCCAAAATCACATTCAGCTGCTCGGCAACAATGCCCTCAGCCAAAGTCTTCTTCATCTGGTCAGCAGACAGGTGAATGAGCAAATCAGAAACCACCAGCACCGGGTCGTTGTCGTCCTCACCGATGGTGACAGTCACTTTTGTGCCGTCAGCCTTGCACACAACACCGTGAATTGCCAGGGCAACCGTGGGCCACTGGTACTTCTTGATGCCGCCGTAGTAGTGGGTCTTGAAGTAGGCAATTTCGCTGTCCTCATACATGGGGTTGGGCTTCAGGTCCATACGGGGGGAGTCTGTATGGGCGGCGCAGATATTGGCGCCGTCGTTGATGGGGGCGCTGCCGATGACAGCCAGCATAATGCTCTTATCCCGGTTGTTGCGGTATACCCGGTCACCGGGCTGCAGCTGCATGCCGGGAACAAGGGCCTTGAAGCCGTTTCGCTCTGCTGCTTCTACAGTCCAGGCAGTTGCCTCACGCTCGGTTTTGCAGGCATCCATAAAAGCGGCGTAGCGCTTGCAGTAATCGTTCATAGCCTTGCGCTGCTCGTCGGTCATTTCCGCATAGCCGTTTTTGGGGGCGCGGAGCAAGGAATTACGTAATTCTTCGTTTGTCATACTGATATCTCCTTTTCAGGTTATTTACTTTATTATATCCAAATTTTCAATAAAGGCAAGGCATTTTTGCCGGAATTCTGCTTCGGCGCCGTCGTTATCCAGTGTGTAGTCGCACAAAGCGGAAAATGCTTCGTTGGTTGGCTGCGCCCCAATGCGGCTTTGCGCATATTCCCGGGAAATTCCGTCCCGTCGCATTAGCCGGGCAATTCGTGCATCCACAGGTGCTGTTACCGCAACGGTCACATCACATAATTTGTCAAGACCGCTTTCGAACAGCCCAATGGCATCGATGGCTACCAGCTTTGGCTTGGGGTCAAGCTGCTGCAAAACCGCATCGTATACCGCCTTGTGGGTAATGGCATTTAAGTCCCGCAGTGCCTTTTTGTCCGCAAACACCAAAGCACCCAGCTGCTTTCGCTGCAGCTGACCGTCCTGCACCACACCGGGAAATCTTGCTTCAATGCTTGTAAGCAAGGTTTTATCAGTTTCAAGCAACTGGTGGTACAGCCTGTCGCAGTCAATCACCATACCACCGTGCTCTGCAATCAAAGAAAGCAGCGTGGTTTTTCCGCAGCCGGTGCCGCCGGTAATTCCAATGATCATACCGCTGCCTCCCCGTCGATGATTTGGAAGGCTGCGGCTTTTTTCAGCCGGTTCTGCACCGCATAAGCGATGCCGCCTCCCACCGGACACCGGGCATACACCTTGTGCACACTGGGGTCATCCAACTGCCGCAATGCGTCGAAAAGACCTGCCGACAAGGTGGCAACGTCCGCTTCCTTGCCATAGGAGAGGGGATTACAGCCTGCGTACAAAGGTAATTCTTCCTGAAAACACAGCACCCGGTCACCGGAAGTGTAATGCCTGCGGATATATTCTGCTGCCTTTTCCCGGCTGCCGGATACGATGACCACCTGACATTGGGGGGCATAATGCTTGTATTTCATACCCGGGGCTTTTACCACCGCGTCCTTATCAATCTGGGCAGTAACCGCTTTGTCCACAGTCAGTTCACCCAAAACTGCTTGCAGCTGTTCTGGGGTAATGCCGCCGGGACGGAGCAGGCGAGGGGTATCCTCTGTCAGGTCCACAATGGTGGACTCCACACCTACCCGGCAAGCGCCGCCGTCCACAATCATGGGGATGTTTCCCTTATGGTCGTTTAAAACGTGCTGGGCGGTGGTGGTGGAGGGCTTGCCGGAAAGGTTGGCTGAGGGCGCAGCAATGGGCACACCGGCAAGGGCAATGATTTGCCGGGTGATTTCATTGTCCGGACACCGGACAGCCACCGTGGGCAGACCTGCCGTAGTGCATTTCGGTACGATTTCTTTGGCTGGTAATACCATCGTCAAAGGACCGGGCCAGAATGTTTCCACCAAGCGCCAGGCGCTTTCCGGAATGTGGTGACAGAGCTTTTCCAAATCCTTGGGGTCGGCAATATGCAAAATCAGGGGATTATCCTGAGGACGACCCTTGGCGTCAAAAATCTTTGCCACAGCCTCCGGATTTAAGCCGTCTGCGCCCAAGCCGTATACGGTTTCCGTGGGCAGCGCCACCAGCTGCCCTTGTTTGAGCAATTCTGCAGCTGTTTCGGCACATTGTTTGTCGTTTGCGGAAATTACAAGGGTTTCCATACAAACCCTCCTAAAAATAGTTTCGTTTTGTCCATATAGCATATGGAATCCATTGACATTCAGCGTTCTGGAGGTTACAATAAAATAGAGTATTTCTATGATATGCTCCGCAGCTTCAATTCCAGTTCCTATATTATAGCATTTTACAGCAATTTTCAATATGAAAATTATATAGAAAATAGCGATGCGCCATATGTAAGGAGGAAATGACAATGAAGAAATACATTGCGTTATTGGTGAGCTTTATCCTTGTGTGTTCCATGTGCGCCTGCGGTAACGGCGGCGCAGAGGAAACACAACCCGTTGCAGCAGTTGAGGGTCTGCAAATTGGCTATGCCAGAATGAACATCACTCCGGATTATGAGGTGGGCCTGGGCGGTTACTCTGATGCAGAGAGCCGTAAGCAACAGGGTTATATAGAGTATATCTATGCTACCTGTATTGCAGCTACCTCCGGAGCAGAGACCATTTTGATGTATACCATCGATAACTGCGCAGTAACAAGAGAATTGGCAGATACGTTCCGTGAAGCAATTACTGCAAAAACCGGAATTGCCGGGGAAAAGATCTTTATTGGCGCTACCCATGCCCATAATTGCCCTTCTTTCAATGGCGGTTATGAGAATATGAAAAAATATACTGAGGATGTGGCAAATTGGTGCGCGGAAGCTGGTGAAAAAGCGCTGGCAGACCGCAGTTCTGCAAAACTGTTGCGTGCCAAGGCAGAGCACGAGAATATGAACTTCGTTCGCCACTACACGCTGATCGATGGCACCTTTACCGACAGCAACGGTGCAGCCAGAGCCGGCGCAACCCGCTTGGTTGGTCATCCTATGCCCACAGACCCCCAGATGGTTATGCTGAAGTTCGACCGTGAGGAAGGTAAGAAGGACATTCTGATGGTCAACTGGCAAGCCCATCCGGATAGCGCTACGGCTATCGGCTACAACCTGATCTCCCCTAGCTGGATCGGTCCGATGCGCAGCAAGCTGGAAAAGGATACCGGTATGGATGTTGCGTACTTTACCGGTGCTTCCGGCAATCAGGCAATGGAAAGCCAGATTCCTACAGAGAACCACGGTTATTCCTGGAAAAAATATGGCGAAGCCCTGGCTGATTGCGCCTACAGTATGTTGGATAAGCTGGAGCCTGTGGAGGGCGAGACCATCAAGACCAACCGCTACATTATGGATGTAGAGGTAGATCATAGCTGGGATCATATGCTGGAGCAGGCAAAAGAGGTTTATGATCTGTGGAAGAAGACAGACCGCCCCACCGGTGACGTTTTGGCACAGACCTATAATATGTCCTCTGTCTATCACGCAAGAGCAATCATTTCCCGCGCATCTATGGATAAGACCTTGCAGCTGGAGATGAACACCTTCTGCATCGGTGATGTAGGCTTTACCACCGGTACCTATGAAATGTTCAGCAATTCCGGCCTGTATGTTAAGGAGAATTCTCCCTTTGAGACCACCTTCCTGATTACCGGCAACAGCAGCTATATTCCTGCGGACATTGCTTATACCTACCGTGGTTATGAGGCCGATACCGGTTACTATGCCCGGGGTACTGCTGAGGCGCTGGCAGAGCAGTATGTACAAATGCTCAAAACAATCAAGTAATGGAATATAAAAAAGTTCGCATCCGCAGGATGCGAGCTTTTTGTATTGCCTTATAAGAAATTAAGCAGTGGGCTGGTTTGCAGCTTCGATGATCTGCACGAACTTCTCGGGAACCAGAGAAGCGCCGCCAATCAGACCGCCGTCGATGTCGGGCTGAGCCAGCAGCTCGAAAGCGTTCTTCTCGTTCATGCTGCCACCGTAGAGGATGGAGATTGCCCGGGCGTTCTTGGAAGCGTACAGCTTGCGAACCACGGCGCGGATGTTCATACAAACCTCCTGCGCTTGCTCGGGGGTAGCAGTCTTGCCGGTGCCGATGGCCCAGATGGGCTCGTAGGCAATGACAACCTTGCGGATTTTGTCCTCAGATACATTCTGCAGACCCAGCTTGATCTGCATTGCAATGTGCTCGTCGGTAATACCGGCTTCCCGCTGCTCCAGGCTTTCGCCGCAGCACATAATGGGGGTCAATCCGGCTTCCAGCGCAGCCAGAACCTTGGCGTTGACGTCTGCGTCGGTCTCGCCCATAGCGCGGCGCTCGGAGTGACCGATAATCACGTACTTACAGCCGGCATCCACCAGCATATTGGTAGCAATCTCGCCGGTATATGCGCCGCTTGCGTTGGCATTGCAGTTCTCAGCGCCGATGCCGACACGGGTTTCCCGCATTGCACGGACAGCGGCGGGGATGCAAACAGCAGGCACGCACAGGGCAACGTCGCACCAGCGACCCTTAGGCAGAATTGCCTTGAACTGCTGCATAAACTCCTTGGTCTCGGAGGGGGTCTTGTTCATTTTCCAGTTACCTGCAATGACGGTCTTACGATACTTTCTGTTCATTTTCATCTCTCCTATATGTACATCGCATGGCGATGTGAATTTACAAAGTTGTGGTTTGGGGGCGAGGTCTCGCCCCCGTTGTGTTGACGATGATAAATTATTTGTCTTCCAGACAAGCAATGCCGGGCGTCGTCAACACAAGCATACAAACGTTCCTTTTGACGCAGGCGTCAAAATGCACACTGTATGCTGTGTCTCCTCTTTCCCGCAAAAGCCATTCGCTTTTGTGGGAGCCCTGAATTGCTCCGTCCTTACTTGTCTTCCAGACAAGCAATGCCGGGCAATTCTAAGCCTTCCAGGAATTCCAGAGAGGCGCCACCACCGGTGGAAATGTGGGTAATCTGGGAAGCAAAGCCCAACTGCTCGCAGGCAGCCGCGCTGTCGCCGCCGCCGACGATGGTCACAGCATCGCTGTCAGCCAGCGCCTGTGCTACGGCGATGGTGCCCTTTGCCAGGGTGGGGTTCTCGAACACACCCATAGGTCCGTTCCAGACAACGGTCTTGGCAGCCTTGGCAGCTGCGGCGAACTCGGCGCAAGCCTTGGGACCGATGTCCAGACCCATCTGGTCAGCGGGAATTGCGGTGCAGTCTACGTACTCCACGGGGATTTCTGCGTCAATGGGGGAGGGGAAGGAGGCAGACACGGCAGTGTCTACAGGCAGTAGCAGCTTTACGCCCTTAGCCGCAGCCTTTGCCATCATTTCCTTGCAGTAGTCCAGCTTTTCATTGTCCACCAGGGACTTGCCCACGGTGTAGCCCTGGGCAGCCAGGAAAGTGTAAGCCATACCGCCGCCGATAATCAGGGTGTCAACTTTTTCCAGAAGGTTATTGATAACATTCAGCTTGTCGGAAACCTTGGCGCCGCCTAAGATAGCCACGAAGGGACGCTCGGGATTTGCCAGAGCCTTGCCCATAATGGAAACTTCCTTCTGCACCAGATAGCCGGAAACAGCAGGCAGATAGTCAGCCACGCCGGCGGTGGAGGAGTGGGCACGGTGGGCAGTACCGAAAGCGTCGTTTACGAATACGTCAGCCAGGTCAGCCAGAGCCTTGCTCAGCTCAGGGTCGTTCTTGGTCTCACCCTTGATGTAACGGGTGTTCTCCAGCA